>JASJCJ010000044.1 GCA_030066045.1 Calothrix sp. MO_167.B12 | reverse complement strand
GAACCCTCTTGCAGACTTGATTCTACTACTACGTCTGGCAAGTTTAAGAGTTGAGTAAGAACTCTTTTCATAATTAATTTTACTAAAAAATTAAGATGTATCCTAATATTTTAGCACGTTAATTACGCAAGAGCCCTTTTTTTACTTCCAGTTGGGTACCACCCAAATCCCACAAAGCTAGCAAGACACGGGCTTTTTCCTGATTCTCCCTACTTTGAGAATCAGGAATTTTAGTCTTATTTTGCACCATCTTGATATTCTTATACTTAAAATATTAAGTATAGTTTTACCCTCAATTGATTAACTGGAGTAAAAATACTGAAATTAAATAGGCTAAAAACAAGAACCCCGACTTTTTGAAACAGCCAGGGTTCTGAGATTTTCAAGTTATAAATGCTGCCAATACCAATTAAAATAATGTTTGCGACGCATACATTCTTTGTCAGGACACGGCATCCATAATCTTTTGGTATATAGCAGTTTTCGGTTGAGTAGAATACAAATTTTACCTCACTCCGTCCAACCGATACCCCTCTCCTTATTAAGAAGAGGGGAAGGGGTGAGGTAAGCGAATGTATTGCACCCAAGTGGAAACCGCGATATGAAATTATCTTACTGATGTTCCCTACACATTTACCCATCTATTCCATTCTTTTTTCAAAATGGTATAAATTATTCTCTCGAAAGGCTGTAGAGTTGGTTATTTACTGCACTGAGATAGCTGCGATTATTAATAGTATCTGGAGATAGTCTACCAAGAGCGATCGCACTTTTCACCAAATCTTCAGCACTAATATTTCCATATCTGACACGATTGAGAAAAGCACCGTTGCTAGGAATACCTTGCTCTTGAAAATATCCTTGATAGGCGAGAAAAACTAGGTTGAATGGTTTAACATTTCTGGTTACTTGGTTGCGACTCTCTTGGGAATTGGTGGCGACTTCTTTGGCAAAAACAGGTGTAGCAGCAGTTGTCAATAAAAGGGTTCCTAAGCCAGCAATTAAAAAACGTTTCATAATAGTTTCTCCTGTATTAACTCGATTCCAGGGATTTAGTTTTTATCCTTAATTACTAGAATGACTGAGCAAACTGAGGAGGTTGTGATTTATAAATGAGAAGTTGATGAGAGTTTAGTAAGAAAATAATCAGAATCCTTGCGATAAGAACCCCGACTTTTTCAAAAAGTCGGGGTTCTAAAGATTCACTGATTACGATTTATATCTTGTTCGCTTAATTATAATTCTTGCTTGACTCACCCCAACCCTCTCTTATATAGGATTACTATTTGATTTTTGAAAAACACGTAGGGTGTCCTGCCACGAAGTGTAACGCACCATCCGGTAGGCTTGGTGCGTATAGCCCTTCGGGCATGGCTTCCCTAAAGGCTAAAGCCATAACGCATCCTACAAGTACCTACAAGTACCTAATTTATTCAAAAATCAAACCGGATTCCTATACCAATTCAAATAATGTTTGCGACACATACATAATTCGTCAGGGCACGGCATCCATAATCTTTTGGTTTATAAAATTATCTTACTGATGCCGTGCCCCTACCCATCTGTCCCATTCTTTTTAACAATGGTATTACCCTCTCCTTAATAAGGTGAGGTTTTATCAGTATTCATCCACACATGATATTAAATTTTTTATGGTTAAATACAGTTCAATTACTCCCTTCTCGGTGTAAGATTACCTATCTCCTAAAACTCTCTATCCTCTGTGTTCTCTGCGCCTGGAGCGGTTTTTTAATCAGTAATCTTTGGGCGGGATAGGATTAAGAAGAATGGTAGGTTAGGTTGAGCAATAGGTAAACCCAAAAACCTTTGATAATGTTGGGTTGCGTTCCTTAACCCAACCTACGTCTAATGATTCTGATGTTTCATACCAAGTACCATGCAACCTGCACAGTTGTTTCCTATCAAAGACCATACCATAGTATTGTGAAAAGTCCTTTTCCTGTCTGCCAAGTTCAAAATTATTGATATATTCTCGAACACTACGTTGAGGAGAACCTGTAGTTTGACAAATCTGCTCAATATCCATTCCTTGGGAATGTAACGCCAACACCAGATATACTTTACCCTTACTAATTTTTCTTGGTTCTGTCAGATAGCGATAGGGACGCAGGATAAACAAATGCATATGATTAGATGTAGTTGCTTTTTTCAGGGATAGTCCTACCCTAGCGGTAGAAAATATTGGTTTTGTTCGCTCTATGGGCGCTGTTTCCAGTTGAATAATATTGCTTTTATCCCCAGCTGGGCGCTGGGCAATTTTTCCATCCAGTGCAGCAACGCTGTTACTATTGGTTTGGGATAGTAAATAGTCTACACATAAAGATGGACCGCAAATTATATCCCCATTTGATGTTTCTATACTGCGAATGAGAATACCACCGTGGGCGTTGCAATTACCGAATGTCAAATCTAACCCTTTGAAAGTTCCACCTTTGTAAGTTCCACCGTGACGATGGAAATACCATTTTTCTGGTTCGGTTTGTAAGGTATCTCGATGAGTAAAAAAATCTTGATGGTTATGAGCAAAGTAATAAAACTCGATTTCTATAAGTCGATGGGGTGTGTTATTCACCAACAACAGGGAATGGTTTAATAATTGCTGGGCAATATTGATGAACCAATTTTGAATGGTATCTATACTCGATTCATTTTCTGCTTTCTGTAATATTTTTTGCCAGTGTGACATTGAAAATAGTTAGGAGTTGGTGGTGCGTTTCATTAATTTTGATGAGTAAAACAATTGTAGTGGGAGCGTCTCGCTCCCTATTTCCAAGCAGAGAGCAAGATGCTCCCACTCCTTCAACCTTGTTTCCAGCCCAGAAGCCGGGAAACTCCCTGTTTCCAGAAAGCGGGCAGTGTTCGACTAAACTCACGCCGTAGACGTAGTCGCCCCGGAGGGGCTAGGGCGTGTTTTTAAACTATGGTGTAGGTTGGGTAGAACGAAGTGAAACCCAACTGGGTGTACGGAAAATGTTGGGTTTCGTTCCTCAACCCAACCTACAATTGATACTAATTTTGGGTTTGAAAACAGTCCCTAGGCTTGCTCGCTTCCTGATAGCAGGGAGTGAGACGCTCCCACTACAATTGTTTGCTTATCAAAACGAATGAAATGCAATACTAGATAACAGCCCCCGGATTTATCCATGAAGAAAAACAAACAGTTTTGTCATTGTTTCATTAGCCCTTCGATTAAACGATGGGGCAATCATTCTAAATTCTTCATTCTAAATTCTAAATTCTAATAAATCATCATGTCATCAGCCATTGACAGCAAAGATATAGCAGCCATTGAAGCTGCACAAACAGGAGTTGCATTATATGATCGCACTCACTGGGGAAGGATTAAAATAGCAGATGATGACCGTCTGCGATTTTTACATAACCAAAGTACCAATGATTTCCTCAACTTGCAACCGGGACAAGGTTGCGATACGGTATTTGTCACATCCACTGCCCGCACTATTGATTTAGTTACAGCTTATGTGCGAGATGATGCGGTGATTCTTTTGGTATCCCCCCAACGCCGTCAAGCACTAATGGAATGGATGGATAAGTATATCTTTTTCTCTGATAAGGTCAAGCTCAGTGATATTACTGAATTTACTGTCACCTTTAACTTAATTGGCTCTGGTAGTGATGCGGTGGTGGAAAAGCTGGGAGGGGGAGAACTAATTGGCAAACCATATGGCACTCACCAAGTTGTTTCTCTGCCATCGGTGGAAGGGTTGCGGATTGCGGTGGGTAATGGTTTGGCTGCTCCTGGATATACCCTGATGTTTCCTATTACCGATAAGGATACTGTACGGGAAATCATCTTAGAATCCGGTGCAGTGGAAATGAGCGATCGCGCTTGGGATATGTTACGTATTTTACAAGGGCGACCTGTACCAGATCAGGAATTAACGGATGATTATAATCCCCTGGAAGTTGGTTTATGGCAGACGATTTCTTTCAATAAAGGTTGTTACATTGGACAAGAAACTATTGCCCGTCTCAATACTTATAAAGGGGTAAAACAAAACCTTTGGGGGGTTCGTCTCACAGCTCCGGCAACACCAGGAACTTTAATTACCATTGGAGAAGAGAAGGTAGGTAAACTTACGAGTTATACTCCTACTGTGGATGGTTATTTTGGACTTGGTTATATTCGTACTAAAGCCGGTGGTGTCGGTTTACAAGTCCAAGTAGGAGATGTTGAGGGTGAAATTGTCGCAGTACCCTTTGTCTCTCATCAGTACCCAGATTTATGATATTTTTGACCCACTCTAAACCTCAGCATAACAAAAGCGGATATCCCTCTCCTTAATAAGGATACTGATGGCGAATCAGAGGTATCTCCCTTTTGAGAGTGGGGGAGTGGGAAAGTGGGGGAGTGGGAGAGTGGGAGAGTGGGGGAGTGGGTGAAGTAAGTGAATAAGGAGAGGGGCAGGGGGTGAGGTAAGTGTCTGTATTGCGTTCAAAATGGAATAAAAATTGCATCCTCCCTATCCCATCCCCTACCTTGACAAAAGTCATCAATCCAAGAAGCTAAATTAAAATGCTTTTTCTTCTGAGAAGATACATCTTCTTCGTTTTCGTTATTATCGTTTTCTAACTCCGGTGAATTTTCTAATTTGCTGGATTCCCCAGAGTAATTTTCCATAGCTAGTGAGGGTACACAGATTGTTTCCCCTAATGTGTATGCAGGAGATTCCACTTGTGAGGGTTGCTGAACATTGCTCAATGTTGGTGGTGGCTGGTGAAAAATCCCTGTCCTCTCATCCAACATAAAGCTATGTAAAGGTACGGATTGAGGAACTTTTTCTGTGAGTGGTTCGGCTGGTGGGGAAATAGGGTACTCACTTACAGTCGCCACTGCTTGAGTAACTCTGGTTGGTAAATGTATAGGCGTGGCGAACTCTTCTACAGTAGATTTGACTGTGGTATTACCTTGGTTTACTAATACTCCTACTGTTTCTGCTTCTTCCCAGCCAAAGCCTGATAAAGGTTTATCTAACTGTTCTACTGCTATTGAAGATGATATTGGCTGGTTAATAACCTCCTCATCTGCAACCATAGTCATCAATTGGATATTTTGTGTAGCTGGTTGCTCGTCAGCTATTTGAGGATGGGAAATATGCCCATTATCTGCTTGCCTATCATAAACTAAATCTTGCCATAACGATCGCTCATCCCTATCAGTATTATGATATTGATTGGAATCAACTAAATGTAACTGTTGTTCAGGGTTAAAATTAAGTCCTAAAGCGGAAATAATTTGATCTGGATTATTACTGAGTTCTAAAATAAAGGGGAATGCTTGTTCTAGTTGTGGTTCTAAAATGGATAAAGCAGCCAAAATAAAGCCAGAAGAAGGACGGCGCTCGCCATCATAAGTACCCCATATCCGCATTTTTACCAACCAAGATTGATTTTTATGGTAGTAATTTAACCACTTTAGCTTTAAGGATTGGCGCAGCTCCTGAATATTCATGATATAGTTCATTGAAGTTAACAAAATGTATCTCTAAAACCGTTAATTTAAGTTAGTCTCGCGAACATTACCCACAACCAAACAAAAAAATTATCCATCACTCCTTCCCTCCATCACTCCTTCCCTCCTTCACTCCTTCCCTCCATCACTCCTTCCCTCCTTTCTACCGTCCAATAAATGACGTGCAACTATCAGGGTTACAGAACTGGGAAGTACACCACTATACCAAACAGTATCTGGCAATACCAGCACCATTGGACCATTACCACAGTGTCCCAAACAGCCAGAAGCCATTATTTTAACTCCAGGGATAGATAATGCTTCAAAAGCTGCTAACACATCAACAGCACCCTGTTTACGGCAAGTCCGATTTTGGCAAATGCGGACACATTTATGGTTTGATATGATAGTCATCCGATTGTGGATTAATTGTACAGAGAAATCAGTTTGTTATGTGGCATCAAAAAATTGTTGCTCGTGCTTCCCAGATAACCGAGTAATTAGGGCTTGCATCAAAAAGTCCCTTGGTGGGGCTAGGCAACAGGCAACAGGCAACAAGCAACAGTTTCAGCCTTATTGTTGACAATTTTTTGGAATCCAAAAAATTGGAAATGCAAAGTTTTTCAGCCTTATATCCCTATTCTCTTGGACTTTTTGATGCAAAAACAGCCTGAGGTACTTACAAAATAAGAGTTTTCAAGTTATTCAGCAGAACCTAATTACGCCCTTGATGATTCATAATTAATTCAGGGTGCAAGCTCCTCAATTCATTGATGAACAAAGTGTAATCAAATAGGGGTATGGGACAATAACGTTAAGTTTGTTAAGAGTTCCCTACCCCCACAATCATGACTTTTACAACTAACACTGCCCTACGGGAACAGCAAACCCTAATTAACGTGAGTTCGGAGTTCGGAGTTAAAATTTATCTGAGTTCTGTCAAACTCACACTGATTTACTAAGTTTAGGTTAATTGTTGAGTTTATTCTCAACTATTTGGGAAGTTATTCCTCACTTGAATTGTACAAATCCTTGATTCATAAGGGTTTTAGCATCAAAATTTCGTCGAACTCACGTCTAATTAGGGTCTGCTGAATAAGTATAAAGCATTGATAAATCAATGCTTTTGGGCTATTTTTTGGTCAAGGGCGTGTAAGGGAATTAGGGTTTTCAACCTCAAATCCTTGCATCTGGTATTTTTTGCGGGTAAAAAAATAGAAACCCATAGGCTGTAACTATTGCCTATTCCCTATTGCCTATTCCTACCTCCACAATCATGACTTTTTGATGCAAGCCCTAATTATGAATTACGAATTACTTTGACGATAATCCCTTCGATGCCAACCATTCTTGATTAAATAAGCGCGATTGGTAACGAGCGCCACTATCACAAAGAATGGTAACAATAGTATGTCCGGGACCCATTTGTTTAGCAAGGGCGATTGCTGCACCCACATTGATACCAGTAGAACCACCCATAAATAAACCTTCTTCTCTTAGTAATTGATAGACAATACGTACCGCTTCTGTATCATCAATACAGATGGCATCGTCAATAGGCACGCCTTCCATATTGGCTGTAATTCTGCTATTACCAATACCTTCAGTAATGGAACTACCTTCAATTTTTATTTCGCCAGTTTTCACATAGCTGTATAATCCACTTCCCATAGGGTCAGCAACAACACATTTGATTCCTGGTTTTTTTTCTTTCAGGAACATAGATACCCCTGCATAGGTTCCTCCAGTACCAGTAGCAGCTACCCAAGCATCCACCGTACCATCAGTTTGCGCCCAAATTTCTGGTCCAGTGGTTTCGTAATGTGCGAGGCGATTGGCAATATTATCAAACTGGTTTGCCCAAATAGCATTATCCATTTCCGCAGCAATTCTACCGGATAATTTCACATAGTTATTGGGGTTTTTGTAAGGCACTGCGGGAACTGGGCGAACTTCCGCACCCAAAGCCCTCAGAGCATCCATTTTTTCCTGGGATTGAGTCTCAGGAATAATAATCAGGCATTTATAACCCTTGGCATTACAAATATGTGCTAGTCCAATCCCTGTATTTCCGGCTGTTCCTTCCACCACCGTTCCACCTGGTTTAAGTAAGCCTTTTGCTTCCGCATCCTCAATTATATACAGGGCTGCTCTGTCTTTAACAGAACCACCAGGATTGAGGAATTCAGCTTTAACCAGAATTTCACACCCGGTTTCTTTACTCAAGCTATCTAATCGAATTAGTGGAGTATTACCTACAGTACCAACAAAACCATTTTTAATATCCATATTTCAGTAACCTATGTTCTTTGCCTATAAAATTTTGTCCTATAGCGGAACGAGATGTTCCGAGATGTTCAGTTATCATATCAAGTCCGGATGAATACTTAATAAAACATCACCCGCCTTATTAAGGAGAAGGTAACAGAGGATTGAGATGAGTCAAGCAGGAATTATAAGTAATTAAGCGAATATGATATCAGTGATTATTCCTTCCAAGTGAAGAAACAGTTTCTTACCCCACCCCTACTTCGTTACTCCGGGCGGGGAAACCCAGTCCCTACTCCATCTCCGGGCGGGGAAACCCCGCCCCTACTCCGAACTCCGAACTCCGAACTCCTTCCCTCCTCTTTTCTTCCGGAATCTCATCACTAATGATTGTTACTAATTTTAGTCTGGAGTTAACAAGGAAATATTACCGTACAACGGGAGAAGGAGGAATGTGACTAGTAATTTTTTGATGGTACAGGCTTCCAGATTTATCTGTTCAGTTATCAGTTAGCCTCCTAGGTTGGAGCTGCGCTAACAGTTTCCCCATAGATAAATCGAGGGGCTTGATACCGATTACTGTTTG
Organism: Calothrix sp. MO_167.B12; assembly: GCA_030066045.1. Classification (GTDB taxonomy): domain Bacteria; phylum Cyanobacteriota; class Cyanobacteriia; order Cyanobacteriales; family Nostocaceae; genus Calothrix_A. Next base: position 30,493 of record JASJCJ010000044.1, on the reverse strand, counting down.
GTGAATCCAAAATCTAAAATCTAAAATCCAAAATTGTTTGACTGCTAAAAAGCAATCAATAAGGGATATATTGTATTAGTTTATTAATTTGTTGTATTTACTACCGAGATATTTACGTGAAAGATAACCTTTCTTTAATTGCCGCTGCTGCGGGTGGATTTATGCTTTCGGTCACTTTGGCTAGTATTTTACATGGTGCCCCTGTACCATCATGGCAGGGGAAAGCCCATGTACATTCATCTTCTTCTACGACTTATGCCAGTTCTAGTGCTATTGATACTAAAGAACTGGATTGAGGAGATAAGTAATTGGTTATTGGCATCGATTTGGGGGGAACTGCAATTAAGTTGGGGTGCTTTGCAGTTGATGGTACTTGTATCAAATCTTTAACTGTGCCTACACCCCAACCCGCTACACCAAAGGCGGTTTTGGCGGTGATACTAGATGCGATCGCTCAACTAGATCCTGATAATATGGCTATAGCTATTGGTGTGGGTACTCCTGGTCCTGCGGATGCTGCTGGACGTATTGCTAAAATTGCCATCAACCTCCCCCAATGGCAAGATGTACCCCTAGCAGACTGGTTAGAAGCTGCAACGGGCAAACCGACGGTTGTTGCCAATGATGCCAATTGCGCCGGATTGGGGGAGGCTTGGTTGGGCGCTGGCCGCAACTGGCAAAATTTTATACTCCTGACCCTGGGGACTGGAGTTGGTGGGGCAATCATCCAACATGGCGAGCTATTTACTGGATTTGGGGGCGCGGCGGGAGAGTTGGGATTAATTACCCTCTATCCTGATGGTCCCATGTGTAACAGTGGTAACCAAGGTTCTTTGGAACAATATGTATCTGCGATCGCAATTCGTCGGCGTACTGGCAGAGAACCCTCACAATTAGGGGCTTTGGCACGACAGGGAGATACCGAAGCCCTAGCTTTTTGGCAAGAATACGGACGGGATTTAGGTGTTGGTTTAACAAGTTTGATTTACGTACTGACACCCCAAGCGATTGTTATTGGTGGTGGTGTGAGTGCTAGTGCTGAGTTCTTTTTACCTACTGCTTGGGTGGAGATTCATCGGCGAGTGATGCCCACATCTCGCTCTGGCTTACAAATTATACCGGCACAGTTAGGTAATTCGGCTGGAATGGTGGGTGCGGCGAAGTTGGCTTTTGGTAAGGCTGTTAGTTGTTAGTTGATGGATGACAGTTGACAGTTGACGGTTGACAGTTGACAGTTGACAGTTGACAGTTGACGGTTGACAGTTGACAGTTGACAGTTGACGGTTGACGGTTGACAGTTGACGGTTGACAGTTGACAGTTGACGGTTGACAGTTTAATTATTTCCCTCCTTCACTCCTTCACTCCTTCACTCCTTCCCTCCTTCCCTCCTCCCCTCCTCTTCCGCCTTCTGCCTGATTTTTTCAGAGAAAGAATATCCAGTGGATTTGTGAATGTAATTCACCACTTGTTCATAGGTATCTGGAGTACTCACGGGATTAATGATAATGGGAATAGTACTATCCGGTAGCCAAAAAGTTATTCTACCGTTGGGTTCATGACAAAAGGAACTAATGGCAGTGAGGTTAATTACATATTCCTTTCTTTCGTAGGGTATTTTTACCCAGTAGGAGTCCTCAAATTCCAATATATTTAGTTGTTGGATATATTCCAGCACCTGTTGATGGTCTTTTAAATTGCTTTGAGGGTTAATAATTATGGGAATGGCAATGTCTGGCAGCCAAAAGGTAATTCTGTCGTTGGGTTCGTGACAAAATGCTGTAACGCGCTCAAAATTAACTATGTATTCTTTTTTCTCATGCAGGATTTTCACCCAGTGTGCCACGAATTTTCCTCAATTACCAAGTTTTTTAGTTGCTCAATATGTGTGTGATGGGCGAGTAGTAAATGCCACCCTGGTAGTTCCTTTCATCACACTTGTGTGACGAAAATACTCATACCCCTTGGGAACATAAACCATCCGTTGGTAAACAAGAGTGTAACAGATGGAAAGGTAAAAAGCTTCTAGAGCAGCGATTTTACAATCCACAATCTTCAATCCAAAATCCAAAATGGTATGAACCCAAACAATATGTATCCTACAACAGACTGATAGATGACTATGATGTTATTTCATTTACAATCCCATGTAATGAAAATTCGTATATTTCTGAACTCTAGCTCTGTCTTAAGATACTTTTACAGGGGTTTGCATACTATGATGATCGTACTCGCGAGCGATCGCAGCGGCAATAAATCCTGTAAATAGGGGATGGGAAGCACTGGGACGAGATTGAAATTCTGGATGGAATTGACAGGCTAAGAAAAATGGATGGTTGGGTAGTTCAATAATTTCCACTAAGCGTCCATCTGGGGATGTGCCACTAATTACGTAGCCAGAATCCGATAATAGTTGACGGTAGGCGTTGTTAAATTCGTAGCGATGGCGGTGGCGTTCGTAAACTACTTCGTTTTCATATAGTTTATGTGCCAAGGTGTTGGGTACAACACGACAAGGATATAAACCTAAACGCATGGTACCGCCCAAATCTACCACATTTTGCTGTTCTGGTAAGAGATTAATTACCGGGTTGTCAGTGTAGGTTTCAAATTCGGCACTATGGGCATCTAGTAATCCAGCTACATTTCTTGCCCACTCAATCACACAGCATTGCATACCTAAGCATAACCCGAAAAAGGGTATTTGGCGATCGCGGGCGTATTTGATGGCGGCTATTTTCCCGTCCACCCCACGAATGCCAAAGCCTCCAGGGACGACTATACCATCTACCCCATCCAAGTATTTCTCTGCTGGCTCTGTTTCCAATTTTTCCGAGTTTACCCACCGCAGATGTAAATCTCCATAGGTAGCGATGGCTGCATGGCGCAATGCTTCCACCACAGAGAGGTAGGCATCACTTAAACGCACATACTTGCCGACAATGGCAATTTCAATCCGGTGCTTGGGTGTATACAACCTATCTACCAAGGTTTGCCACTGTTTTAAATCCGGTGGGCATTGTTCCATTTGCAGCAGTTCTAAAGTCTGCTGTGCCAACCCTTCCTTTTCTAAGATTAAGGGTACTTCATAAATACTTTTAGCATCGGGGGAAGTAATGACGCATTCAGGAGACACATCACAAAATTCTGATAACTTTTGTTTCAAAGCTGTGGGTAAATGGCGATCGCACCGACAAACTATAATATCAGGTTGAATGCCAATGGAGCGTAATTCTTTGACAGAATGCTGGGTGGGTTTAGTTTTCATCTCCCCAGCGGAAGCAATCCAAGGTAACAAAGTAACGTGCATATACAACACGTTTTGTCTACCTACATCCTTGCGAAACTGGCGAATTGCTTCTAAAAAGGGCAGGGATTCAATATCTCCTACGGTGCCACCTATTTCAGTAATAACCACATCCGGATTAGTACTATTGGCGACTTTAACAATCCGATCCTTAATTTCATTGGTAATATGAGGGATTACCTGTACCGTACCACCCTCATAATCGCCGCGACGTTCTTTATTAATTACCGCCTGGTAAATAGAGCCAGTGGTAACACTATTCAACCGCGACATATAGGTATCGGTGAAACGTTCGTAATGTCCCAAATCTAGATCGGTTTCCGCGCCATCCTTGGTTACGAATACCTCTCCATGCTGGAAAGGACTCATGGTTCCCGGATCGACATTAATATAGGGATCGAGTTTGAGAATGGAAACAGAATAATTGCGCGATTTGAGTAAACGCCCCAGACTAGCTGCTACAATACCTTTGCCAATACTGGAAACTACACCGCCTGTGACGAAGACAAACTTAGTCATAATATTTTGGATTTCAAGCACCTGCTAATAAATACATCCCGTAATTGTGCCATAGTCAATGTTTTCAAGTAATAGGGATGTTTTCCGAACAAAATTACCAATTGGTAATTTAATCATCTATAGGGAAAGACAGAAATTGAAGGACGGAAAACACAAGGGAAGATATTTTTTTACTAACATCTTGTCTTGTAGTTATTGGGTTTAAATCCCCCTATAATTGCCTTTCGGCTCCTGATGACTGCTTCTTACCTTTCTGAATCTGATTAATTTTTGTAAATTCGTTACAATCATTACTTGTGTGAGAAAACTTTTTGGATTAGCAATATTAGGCTCTATTTTTACTCCCTCCCTAGCCTTGGCTGAAGAAAAATCCCTGTTAGTGGTTTATCCCCGAAACAACCACCAAACCACAGCAGAGAAAATATTTTTCCTTGGTACGGCTCCACCCCAAGCAGAGGTGTCCATCAATGGTAAGACTATTACCCGTAGTAAATCTGGTCATTTTGCCCCCAGTTTCCCTTTACAATTGGGAGAGAACCTGTTTACTGTACGCCATCAAGATCAAACAGTCCAGATAAAAGTAATTAGAAATACTACCCAACCTGTAATTCCCCCAGGTTTAGCCTTTGCTAAAAATTCCTTAACACCGGCAGTTGATATTGCCAGAATGCCGGGGGAACTAATTTGTTTGAGTGCAGTTGCTGCTCCCAATGCAACTGTATCTGTACAGTTAGGCAAACGCAGTATACCCCTGTTACCCCAAACTCAACAAGTACAACTACCCAGTAATTTTGCCGCCCTAACGGGACAAAATCAGCCCATTGTACAGAACAACATTAGTAAATACCAGGGTTGTACTACGGTAGATAGTCCTGGTGAGTTGGGTAAACCCAAGTTTCAACTCACCTTAGACGGAGAAAGTTTCACCCAATCAGGCACTGGCAATATCCAAATCCTCTCCCCACAACAGTTACCAGTTGCTGAAGTTAATGTAGATGCTGGAGTGGCACGCACTGGCCCTAGTACTAATTATTCTAGACTGACACCCCTACCCAAAGGAACCCAAGCAGCAATTACTGGGAAAGAAGGGGAATGGCTGCGCTTAGATTATGGCGCTTGGATTAAAAGCAAAGAAACCCGAATTATATCTAATGTTATCCCACCCCGTTCCATTATTCGCAGTGTGGGTTACAAACAACTTTCCCAGGCGACGGAGATGACATTCCCCCTAGAATCCCCCGTACCTGTCAGCGTTCAACAAGGCAACAAAACCTTCACCCTCACTCTCTACAATACTACCGCCCAAACAGACACCATTCGCACGGATGACGATCCTTTAATTTCTCGCCTAGATTGGCAGCAGGTGACTCCAGGGCAACTAAAATATACCTTTAACCTCAAAACCGAGCAACAGTGGGGTTATAAGCTGAAATACAAGGGAACCAGCCTAGTTTTAACCTTACGCCACCCCCCCCAACTGAAACCCAGGGGGCGCAAACCTTTATTTGGGATTAAGATTCTCCTCGATCCCGGGCATGGGGGTAAGGAATCTGGAGCCACAGGACCCACTGGTTATAAGGAAAAGGATGTGAATTTGACGATTTCCCAACTGCTGCGGCAAGAGTTAGTCAAACGGGGTGCTACCGTGGTGATGACAAGGGAAGACGATAGGTATGTCTCCTTGGTGGCTCGCCAACAAATGATTGCTAAAGAAGAACCTGCGATCGCATTTTCTATTCATTACAATTCTTTACCTGATAGTGGAAATGCGGAAAAAATTCAGGGAATAGGTATGTTTTGGTACAATACTCAGGCCCATAGTTTAGCAATACTCATGCACAATTATCTCGTAGAAAAGCTTAAGAGACCTTCCTATGGGGTATTTTGGAATAACTTAGCACTCACCCGTCCTGCAGAAGCACCAAGTATATTATTGGAGTTGGGTTTTATGAGTAATCCAGAGGAATTTGAGTGGGTGATGGATGAGAAGGAGCAGAAGAAGTTAGCGAAGGCGATAGCTAATGGGATTGTCAAATGGTTTAAGACGGTGCATTAAGATACATCACTCACAGAGAATATGGAGCAATACATATTCTCTGTAGTCTTTGGAGGCAATTATACTAAACACGGGTTAGAGGATGTTTGAGAAGTATTGTTATTAACATTAAAACCTAGTAATCCTTTTCATTAGTTCCGAAGGGTAAAAAAATGTAGTGGGAGCGTCTCGCTCCCTGCTGTAGTCTCGCTCCCTGCTGTAGTCTCGCTCCCTGCTGTAGCGGGCAAGATGCCCGCACTACAGCTGCCTTTTAAAATTAATGAAAAAGACCACTAGTAGGAGAGAGGTTTTAAGTAAGTTTTTAAACTTTCCAAACATCCTCTTAGAGCTTTACTTTTAAAATCGCAAAGAGATTAATAGGCAAAGTTTTCTTTGCCCAGGCAAAAGTCCAACAATCAGCCGTTTTTAGTATACAAGGGTTTCAGCACTCAACTTACATTCAACGTATTTATCTAATCTTTATAATTTCAGTCATTCTCTTTATAATTTTATATCTGATTTAGAACATTCAAGCTTGTAACTATTGATATACCAACTATGTACAAGCATGGATATAAAGTATATGAAGAAGAATACAATTATTGGTCATGTAAAAAAAAGATTGGCAATATTAGAAGCCAGATTAGCAAAATTTCCCACAAGCCAGGAAATCAATCAAGCAAAAATATACATATCTGAGGCTAAAAAATCTCTAGATAAACACCTAAGGAAACATAGTAATATTACTTATGAAGAAGTGGATTGGAACCAAGAAAGAAAAAGACGGGAAGGAAAATCCTAGATAAGGGAAAATTTACATTTGTTTTAGAGGATGTTTTAAAAGTCCAAGAAGGTATAATTAGAAGCTTCTAATTCAGATTAGCTCCAACGAAAAGTAAAGGTTTTATCTCTATATTGAGATGCTTCACTGTATTGATTATGAAGTCAAAAGACCCTTTTAAAACATTCTCTTATTTTTTGATTTCTTCAATTAATTTATCGAAGTAAATTTCCAATTCATTCCGAGAATCTTCTGGCAAACCTTCTAATAATTGGTGTTCTTCAATCAGAAATGATTCTAACGCTAAAATTACTCGCTTCTTGCTATTACGGCTAATTTTAAATTTTAAATCACTTGTTGGCAAATAGTCTCCAGCATAAAAGCTAGACTTGATCCAAGTAAGACAATAATATACATTTTGATAAAGTTTGTTTTCTCTTTTTTCCCTAGAAATAAAAAGGTTTCTTATATCCCAATATTGGAATGGGTGCTTATTCAAGGCAATATCGCTCGCATCCATTGCTAAATCTTTCAGACGTTGTTTGTCTGCTAACCATTCACTGGCTTTTATGTATCCTTGGTGACGGTTGAATAACTTATTAATAAATCCATCTAATTCTGATGTATTTATTGAATCAGTTTCCAAGTATTGTTGTAAATTTTTGAATAAAACCCACAAATCTTCGTACATCTTTGCTGCCTGCGGAGATTGTTGAATATTTTCTTCTGTTTGATGATTTTGTCTTCCTATTTCTTGTTTGACAATCAGGACTATAATATCAGAAATGATAAATAAGACCAAAAATATTACCATTGCCCAATATAATTGGGCAAGTTGCCCTAAAGTAATAAATCCAAAAGTAGAGATTATGGCAAGTACCCAACACCAGCTAGCTATTTGTTTTATGTTTTTAACAGAGTGTTGCATAGACTAATTTTGGTAATACTAAATCAACTATTTGTTACAGGGCTATTTCATTCTAAAATGAAACACTTTATTTTATGCTGACGGATTGATTCTCACAAAATGGTCATTTTCAGTGGTGAGTTTGGTCGCTAAATTATTGTTTTTCCTAAAAATATTCGTGAAATCTGCCGCTAAAAATAGAATGACATAGCCCTGCTATTTGTTATTTGTGGATTTCTTGTTAGGCACAGAACATACTAAGAAAATTCGTTTATATCTACCTGGATTACTTTTTAAATTTAAGTCCTGATTCCAACCTGTACAACCATCTTTAGATACATTAACCCTTACATAATCAGTATTTGGTATTTGAACTCGGAAAGAGCCTAGGTTATCAGTTTTATCCAGATCAGTTCCTTCTTTGGATTCCATTCGGACATTTGCACCACCTATTGGTTCTTGAGTATCTTGATTTAAAACCTTAATTTTTACGCTATTTGAGTTTGATGTTGTAGAAATATCTTTAACAACAGATGGTTGTTGAAGTGATTGTTCATTCAAACCTGGGAAGTATTTTGCAGCACCATAACCTATAACTAACAAGACTAGTCCAGTTAGCGCATAGCGTATTGGTGCAGGTATATCGTTCATATTCATACAGTCGGTAGAGGCTTATGTATTGTTTATTTTATAACTTGTTACACTTACCCCATAACTTTATTTTCAAATAATTTAATTATCTGGAACGCCATAGAATAAGTATATATACTTTTGTAATAGTAAATAATAATACTCAATGTAGTGCAGGAGATCGCTATATTACTGAGTTATTAAATCACTCTCCCACCCCAGTAATTGTAGGTTTAAATAAAATAGATCAACAGCCCGCAGATAGATTACGCTGATATTTCTTAGCATTCATGAGAGTAAAGACTCATATTACTTATGTTTAAATAGCACTCGTGATTATGAGAGTCAGTAATAGGTAATTGAATGGATAATGAGTAATCAATTTACCCTTTACCAAAGCCAAACAGTCCATATACCAAGTAATTATCTGGACTTGATATCACCAGCAATTACACTCAAGAACAATGTTATTATCAAGCTAAAAACATATTTTTTACACAAGTATTATCACTGATTTGATTGAGAACAAGTTTGTGAATGATACTAAGTATTAATTAACTTTTAATATTCAAATGCGAGCTAGATTAATCAGGGAAATTTCAGTCTGAAATAATCACTGTATAAAGCATTGAAGCTGATTATCACCTACAATACAAAGTCACAAAATACGTTTTAAGCCAGTTAAAGAAAAACAAATATTTGTAAGAAAAGAAAAATTAATTATATTAGCAAATATATTTTTTTATAGCATATACACATATAAGTACGTCAAACAAGGAATGTATCTACCATGTCTTTTTTAGGAAGTTCTCAATCTGGTGAACTATTTAGGATTGATCTATCTACAGGGTCAGCAGAATTAATTGGCAACATGGGATCTTCTCTGGCAACAGAAATCGAGTTTGATGTTCAGAATGACACCCTCTATGCTGAGGAAGTAAATGGCGGAACTGGTCTACACACTATTGACCCGACAACAGGTGCTTCTTTGGGGGAAGTAAATCATCCATTTGGTGCTCTCAATGGATTAGAGTTCGTAGGTTCTACCCTATACGGTACGTTCATTACCTTCGGCGGTGGTGTAGCACCCTCAAATTTAGTGATTGTTGATACCTCTAATGGTAACTTGACCACAGTTGGAGCAACAGGTCTAGGCCCAATTACTGGGTTGTCTGTAGACCCAGTAACAGGGATTTTCTATGGGGTAACTGCTGGAGTCGGTTTCAGTAACGAGTCACAGCTGGTAACTATCGATTTATCCACTGGTCAGGCGGAGGTGATTGGAGGAACTGGATTCAATAGAGTCGGAAGCATTGAGTTTGCTGCTGATGGTAATCTTTATGGCGGTATTTCTCAAAATGGTAGTCGGAATCCTAATCACTTGATTCAGATTGATGTCACGACTGGGGAATCAACGCTGATAGGAAACACGGGATTTAGCATTACTGGGTTAACACTAACAGAAGAAATACCCGCCCCAACTAATCTGATTGAGGGTACAGAAGGCTCAGACGGACTAAATGGTACATCCAATAGCGAGGTGATTCGTGGCCTTGGTGGTAATGACAACATCAACGGTAACGGGGGCAGAGATACCCTTGTCGGTGGTGGTGGTAATGACAATATTAATGGGGCTTCTGGGGATGAATTGATTCTTGGTGGTTTTGGGAATGATTACATCAACGCCAATGGTGGCAATGACAGAATATTAACAGGTGCTGGTAATGACACTATTACTACTGGTTCTGGCAATGATTTCATTCATACCGGCTCTGGTTTGGATCTTGTTCAATTAAATGGGGGTAACGATATCGTTGTTTTGCTACCTGGAGAAGGATACGATACTATTCGCAACTTCCAACTTGGTTCCATTAGTAACCCACGCACTCAATTTAAGGCGGGTAATCCTGCTAATCTGAGCTTCGAGGATTTTGGAAACGGGGTTAATATTTCTCTGGGTAGTGATCTTCTAGCCTTTGTGGACAATGTAAGAGCAAGTACCCTGAATGCAAATCTTGACGCTATTTTTATCTGATGATGATTAGTTTCCCCTTCCACTTTTTCCCTTTTTAACTCGTTCCCAGGCCCAGGCTGGACACACATCTTTAGGAGGCTCTGCCTGCCATTAAGCTTTTTTTGATCACCAAATATGAAAAGGCTTTGTGACTCACTTCTCAAGGGCGCACGCAATGCGCCCCTACTGGGTGGCTCTTAACTATTTTTAAGTTAGCCCCCCACGGGAAAATCTTACAACCAAGCATGAAAATAATTCCCTCACTTTGGGCGGGGAAACCCCGCCCCTACTCCGAACACCGAACTGCCTATTTTTAAGCTAGCCCCTCATGAACCTTGGTACACAACCAAGGATGAAAATAGGGATATCCAACACTCGCCAATGTGTTTTGGTCGTTTCAGCCCCTATTTTCAAGTTAGCCCCTTATGAACGTTTGTACACAACCAAACATGAAAATAATCCCCTCACTCTGGGCGGGGAAACCCCGCCCCTACTCCTACTCTACGAGAAGCCACTTCGTGTCTACACTCCTTCCCTCCTTCCCTCCTTCCCTCCTTCACTCCTTCCCTCCTTCCCTCCTTCCCTCCCAACTCCGAACTCCGAACTCTTCCTTGATTTGACTTCTGTGAAGCAGTTGACCTTACAATAAAAATTACCGAGTTACAATTGCAAAAATGACAGAGGAGCCACCAGTGAATAGTGCTGCAAATGACATATTCTCCTTTCCAGGGGAAGTGACAATTCCCCAGGCTCCTCCTGAATTTAAGTCAGGTTTTATTGGGATTATTGGTCGTCCTAATGTCGGTAAATCTACTTTAATGAATCACCTAGTAGGTCAAAAAATTGCCATCACTTCCCCCGTTGCCCAAACTACACGCAATCGCCTGCGGGGAATTTTAACCACTCCAGCAGCACAATTAATTTTTGTCGATACCCCAGGGATTCATAAACCCCATCATCAATTGGGTAAAGTTTTGGTACAAAATGCCAAAATCGCCATAGAGTCAGTAGATGTACTGTTATTTGTAGTAGATAGTACGACTCCGTGTGGTGCAGGCGATCGCTATATTGCTGAGTTGTTAAATCACTCTCCCACCCCAGTAATTTTAGGTGTAAATAAAATAGACCAACAGTCCGCAGATAGGCAGAAAATCGATGATAGTTATACCGAGTTAGCAGCAACTCATCAGTGGCAAATGGTTGCATTTTCTGCCAAAACAGGGGCGAATTTACCGGAACTGCAACAAGTATTAATTCAACATTTAGAACTAGGGCCATACTATTATCCACCAGACTTGGTAACTGACCAGCCAGAACGGTTTATCATGGGTGAATTGATCCGGGAGCAGATATTATTGTTAACTAGGGAAGAAATACCTCACTCAGTTGCGATCGCTATTGATAAAGTAGAAGAAACACCCACGATTACTCGTGTAATTGCAACTATTAATGTAGAACGGAGTTCCCAAAAAGGAATTGTGATTGGTAAGGGCGGCTTGATGCTCAAATCCATTGGCAGTGCAGCCAGACAGCAAATCCAAAAGCTAATTGCCGGGAAAGTATACCTGGAGTTGTTTGTCAAAGTACAACCCAAATGGCGACAATCTCGGATTCGGTTAGCTGAATTGGGATATCGAGTGGAAGAGTAGGGGATGATGAAGTAATAAGTAATAAGTAATAAGTAATAAGTAATAAGTAATAAGTAATAGTAATTACGAATTATGAATTATGAATTATGAATTATGAATATGGTATTACCTCCAGATATGACACCGTTGCGGGTGCTGATTGTAGAAGATGATCCAATGATGCAGTTGGGGTTGGAACAATCTTTAATGAATTATCCGCAATTGGAAGTGGTGGAATGTGTAGCAGATGGGTATTTAGGGGTGCAGGCAGCACTCAAGCTAAAACCTGATGTAATAGTTATGGATATTGGATTACCACGACTGGATGGGATTGCAGCTACCCAACAAATTAAAGTAGCATTACCTAATACCCATGTTGTAATATTGACATCCCATACAACAGAAACAGAAATTATTGCAGCTCTATCTAGTGGGGCTGATGCCTATTGCATAAAAGGAGCAACTGTAGAAAGATTAGTAAATGCGATCGCAGCTGCAATTGAAGGTGCAGCTTACCTCGATCCGCAAATTGCTAGAAAGGTAATTGATAATCTTAAACCCCCTCCACCCTCAGATGCAAATCAGAAAGCTCTACAAGAGAATATTTCCCATCTCTCGGAACGGGAATTAGAAGTACTACAGTTGATTGTAGAAGGTTGTAGTAATCCAGAAATTGGAAAAAAATTATATCTCAGCCCCAATACAGTTAAAACCCATGTGCGGGGAATTATGAATAAACTTGCTGTTGATGATCGGGTACAAGCAGCTGTTGTTGCTTTACGTTCTGGCATTTTCTAATACTCGATGCCATGAATTATAACAATTTTAACTGTTGTTTCAATTTTATTAGCTATTTGGAAGATTTTAAAGCCCATGCAAGAAAGCGTTCAGTATAATACAAAGCAAGTTGATTACTGACCCCAGAAAAAACTTTATCAAAGGCGTGTTCTGCCCAAGGAACTTCTAGCCAAACCGCAAGATTGTCATTTGATTTTAGTTTATTGTATAACTGTCGCCCAAACTTCGGCTTTACTAAATGGTCGCGACCAGCATAAACCAGTAAAGAAGGAGGAAGATTAGACCTAGGATAATTGATGGGAGAAGCTTGTCGATAGAGTTCAGGAAGTTCTTTAGGTGTTCCTCCTAAAAAATTTTCCAGTACAGTTTTGCTATCGATGGGATTAGGAACAGGTGGGTCATAGTATCCTGCTGTCAGATTAACCGCTCCGTAATAGCTCACAACTGCTCGAAAAGGAAAAGCATTTTGCTTATAAGCAGCTAGAGTAGCTAAATGAGCCCCCGCAGAACGACCCATTATAGCCATTCTTTCCGTATCCACTTCCAAATCATGTGCATACTCTTGAATATACCGCAAAGCCGCTTCTACATCCTCCATCTGGGCAGGGAACTTATATTTGGGAGCATGGCGATAATCAATTGCTACCACTGAATATCCTTGGGCTGCCATATAAACACTATAATTTTCATGGCTATTAGGACTACCAGTTCTCCAAGCTCCACCGTAGATTATGATCAAAGTTGGATACTTTCCTGAAAGCAGGGGCTGGTAAATATTCAGTTTAAGCTCAACCTGGTCAGGACTAGCAAAGATAATACCCCTTGCAATACGAACCTTGTCTTGAGGAATGCCTCGCCAAACATCTGCCATCACAAATGGCTGTGGACGCATTTGGGTGAGTAAGTCTTGAGGAATGGCTTGTAAATAGTCTACTCCTAAAACTGTTTCCATCTCGGCGGTAAATTCCTGATTGGCAGTTGGTAATTGGAGTAATGGTAATAGGCTTAATATCAGACCAACAACACTACAGATAAAAATAACAACAGACCACCACCCTTTATCAATCCCCATTGTTAATAGAAGCACACTTCCATGAATGGCAATTAGCAAAGGACTGATTTCCGGTGCCCCCACTCCCAGAGGAAGTAAGGAAAAAGTAGGAGCAGGAATAATAATCCAAAGACTAAGGAAGAATCCCAACAGACTTAAAAGTAAGGGGACTAACCACACAAATCGAAAAATTTCTAAGAAGTTTAGTTGAGACACCTATTCCTTATACGCTAATAAAATATCTATGGTTGATACCTGATATTAAAGTATCCTAGTTTTGACTAAAGTAGTTACACAAAATTAAGGATATCTTGTATATGTTGCGATCGCTTGATTCCTACAATGACGAGGACGTGACATTTTCGGAACGTATAAATATTTTGACATTATTACTTAAGATAGAGAATATTTAATTATACTTTCCTCCGTGGTCTAGAGACGCACGGTGGTTTCCACACTTCCAGAGGTTTTAGATGACTGAACTCAATCAAGCTGTAGTAGTTCTTACTGGTGCCACAGGTGGCTTTGGCAAAGAACTCACTCGCCTGTTATTAAAATTTGGTAGCCGTCTAATCCTTACCGATATTGATAGAAAAACTCTAGATAACCACGCTTCTCAAATCAAAGAGGAAATAAATACAGGGGAAATAATTACTTGTATTGAGAGCGATCTTTCTAGCCGCGAAGGCTGCGACAATTTATACCATCAAGTTAAATCTTTAGACATACCGATTGATATTTTGATTAACAATGCTGGTATAGCGTTTATTGGTCGCATGGACGAAATTCCCTCAGATAAATGGGAACGGTTGATGCAAGTCAATTTATTAGCACCAATGCGTTTGAGTTATCTTTTTGTCCCAGATATGATTAAACGTAGAAAAGGACACATTGTTAATATTTCTTCTCTAGCAGGTTGGATAGCTCCTGTGGGGATGACCCATTATTCCACGAGTAAATTTGGCTTGCGCGGTTTTAGTGAAGGACTTTTTCATGAAGTCAAACCCTATAATGTCAAAGTCACAGCCGTTTATCCCTTTTTTAGTCGCACCCCAATCCTGAAATCGGAACGTTATGGCAGACTAGCTAAAATAGCAGAAGATTTTCCCGAACATCTGGCAACAGATCCTGCTAAGGTCATGGAAAAAACTGTGAAAGCAATTACACGTAGTCAGCTTCACGTATTTCCCGATAAGATGGCAAATAGTATCCATATTCTCAAGCAATATTTCCCCAGATTGTTTGATTGGATGAGTAAGCGATTTATAACAAATAAAAAACCATCTGAATGAGTAACTCTGTTAATAATCACAAGATATTAGAAACAACCCACAAGCAATTAATTATCGGTGCTGGTTTTGTTGGACTGGGTATAGCTCAGGCTCTTAAAGAGGCTGGTATTCTCTACGATCAGGTTGATGCTAGCGATCAGATTGGTGGTAATTGGTATCATGGGGTCTACGAAACCGCTCACATCATATCTTCCCGCAAGGTTACTCAGTTTAGCAATTTCCCCATGCCAGAAGATTATCCCGATTTCCCTAGCGCGCAAAATATGCGGGATTATATTAATACTTTTGCCGATTATTTTAATTTGCGGGAACATATTGAACTCAACCGTAAGGTCAGTTATGTCAGACCAGTAGAAAATAACCTCTGGGAAGTAACCTTTGCCAATCAAGAACAACGTATTTATAAAGGCGTGGTGATGTGTAATGGTCATCACTGGTATAAGCGTTTTCCTGAGTTTAATGGGGAGTTCAAAGGAGAAATAATTCATTCTAAAGATTACAAACGACCAGAACAACTTCATGGCAAAAGAGTTCTTGTCATTGGTGGAGGTAATTCAGCCTGCGATTTAGCAGCAGAAGCTGCTCGCGTGGGGACTAAATGTGTCCTAAGTATGCGAGAGTCAGTTTGGTTTATTCCTAAAACCTTTGCTGGTATTCCAGTTGTTGATCTGATTCAAGGGTGGATGCCAGAATGGTTTCAACGTCTGATGATTTATGGGATTATTTGCCTAACTTTTGGCAAGCATAAGCATTATGGCATGTCTAAACCCAAGCATCGGATTTTTGAAAAACACCCTACTTTAAATAATGAGGTTCCCTATTACATTAAACACGGTCGCATTATTCCCAAACCAGGCATACATAATTTAGATGGGAATTCAGTGAAATTTGTTGATGGCAGTAGAGAAGAATTTGATATTATCGTTTGTGCCACTGGCTACTATGTCGTTTATCCATTTTTACCCCCCGAGCTTCAGCGAGTTAGAGGTTCGCTAGTAGAATGCTATGGTGGTTCTTTTCTTGATGATTATAAAGGACTTTATTATGTCGGTTGGGGACAAGCAAGAGGCGGAGTTGGCTCTCTAATTTCAGCTTACGGTTCAATTTTTGCTCGTTGTGTTAAATTACAGGATGAAATTAATGTGCCCATAGGTCTTGTTTTTAAGTCAATAGGGCAATCTTTACCAAAAACTAATCTTTCCGATCCTCAGCAAATTTTTAGACAGTTAAAGTTACTTAACCTTGGTTTTAACTCAATCATCAAAAAAGCTCATCAAATTGATGCTCGGTATCCCAACTTTAGCAATCAAATTCTTCCTACAAGACCCTTCAATAAAGTTGTCTCTCCTCTTTCAGGTATTGGCAATAAGTAGGGTTTGCTGAATAACTGAAAAATATTGATGTGTCAATGCTTTGAGGCTATTTTATTGGGTAATAAGTGCAAGGAAATAGGGGTTTGAGATTTAAAAACCTTGCATTGACGAGAGAACCCGCGACGACGACAGTCGCAAACGCCAGTTCCTACAAGTCGGCGCAGCCGCCCAACGGACTGGCTCGGGAACGCGCGAGTCGTGCTCATTTTTTTGGTAAAAAGAATAGAAAAAATCAGGGATGAAACTGTTGCCTGTTGCCTGTTGCCTGTTGCCTACCCTCACCCAAAGACTTTTTCAGCAAGCCCTAAGTAGTGTTTTGTTCTCATCTACTCTACACCCTTAATCAATCATTCCCTTCACCTTGAGGATGTCCACAATGTTTGCAGTGGGATAAATGTTTATAAGTAAAATTGTGGCAGTTCTGGCATTCAAGGTATTGATAATAACCGCAATGGGGACAGTAGGTGTCATCATGGCGAATTTTTTTGCCACACTGCATACAGCAGGATTTTTGAAATCTATTTGTTGCTTGAATTTTCGGGTTGAAGACAATTTCTTGAAAAAACTTGATAATTCCAAAGCCAATCAATGGAATGAGTAAAATATAAACATAACTAACCAGGAAGAGTAATTCACCAAACAGGACTTTGATAATATTGAAAATAAAGTCAAAGATTGCGCCAATTTGTAAAAATTCAAATATTTTAAGAATGAGCGGGATGAAAAATATGACTAGTAAATGCCAACTAATTAAGGAGATCAGCCCGTATCCTTTTGTGAGCGCGAATTTATGAACTAATAGGGCAATAATAATTAATGGGATGAGAAATAAAGATTGAAAAGCTAGTTGGATACTGGGATACCAAAAGGATGCTCGTTTGTAGCCCTTATTAACTAGATTAAATTTATTGCTATCTTGCAGAAAACTGACAAAATTAATACTTTCCGGT
Source organism: Calothrix sp. MO_167.B12 (assembly GCA_030066045.1). Classification (GTDB taxonomy): domain Bacteria; phylum Cyanobacteriota; class Cyanobacteriia; order Cyanobacteriales; family Nostocaceae; genus Calothrix_A. The sequence continues at coordinate 13,210 of JASJCJ010000044.1, read as the reverse complement.
TTATTAATCAATTCCTTTTTCAGATTAGATATTTCTTGCTCAAGCATAGAAATATTACGATTATTTTTATCTAACTCAAGTTTCGCTTTTGCCGCACTGACTTCAGTAATTGATTGTTCGCGGGGTTGACCGGCAATTTTTTCTAATAGTGACGAATCATATTGAGCGCGAATATTCCTGTTTTTTCCTTTGAAGGCACTGACATTGTTTTGTTTTTGGTCAATTTTTTTGACTATTTGCTGATTTACGTCATTATTAATATTATCTTTGTATTGTCCATAATTGAGACAAACTGGAGACACTTTCCCTAAATGTTTTGATTCCGAGCGTTGATATATTTGTGTTTGACTGAATCGATTATATCTGTTGTTATTTAATGAATTTCTGATGATGTCAAAATCTTTATCTGCATCGGTTTGCGTGCGGTAATTTTGCCATTCAGAATAACATGGATAAGCCTGAGAAGGACTTACGTACCATCTACCAATGTCATCTAATCCGGTAAAAACATTGATGAGGATAAAGATATCAATCACAATAATGACAATCAAACTTACCTTATTCAAAGGCTGATTATTAATTGTCCTGGACTTGCGGAAAAATTGTCTTAAGATACGTTTTATTCTGGCAAACATATGTTTATTTAATAATTAAAAATTGGTATAAAGTCCCAAATCTAAAATCCAAAATGGTATTAAGCAATACTTCCTCGCTTCCGGGCTTCCTTGTAAGAAGTACCGACATTTTTCAAACCAGCTTTAATCATTTGCCTTTCTAGGAGGGCAAAGAAACGGGTTTTGTCCCCACCCCTTACCACTGCTTGATTGTGGGCTTCTGCGATCGCAACTGGATAACCATACCCTTTTTGTACCTGAGCTAACATCAATCCCAAGGACTGATCCAATAACTTTTGGTCTTTCACCACCCATTCCGGTAACTCGATGCGGGCAATTTCCGCACCCACATGGACGTAGCAAAAATAAATTTGTTGACTTGCATATAAATCCAAAATCCTGGCATTACTGCGCCATAGAGGACCCCTTTGTCCTGGCTGCAACTGGGTTATCCATAGGGTTGTATCCCGCAAGGATTCAAAGGCTTTACAAGGAACTTTTTCCTGTTGGTTGGGGCAAAATCTCATACAATCAGGTACAGGGTGGGGACAAGCTGCTAAACGTAGAAAATTCATTCCTTCAATGCTGCGAGAAGCACTCAAATACCCCATCAACGGAATTTGAGCATCCTGCATCTGTTGCCAAGCCGCTAAAATGGGGGGCAAAATATGCTCCCTGGCATCGCTAGGTAATTGCTCTAAAAACCAGTAAACTAACGAACCATCCGTCATTGCCAAGATAGGTATTTCACCCTTGACGCTGACAGCTAACTCTGCCAGAATTACTGCTTCCGACACAGTACGGCGATAACTCATCCATTCCTCAGTTTTAATCCCCCACCTTCGAGACATATATAAATCTTCTGGGCGGTAGAATATCTCCGGTAAACTATCAAGTAGAGGGTGCTTATTTTGACCGTAGTGTAAAACTATCCGACCAATATTGAGGAGATAACAGTAGGCAATTTCGTGGTGACTGGGGGCGATTTGGGAGCCATCCGTAGCAATGACAGTATGAACCTTATCAGGGGTGGGAATAGTGATACAGGTGGTGAGGGGTTCTACAGGAGTCGCATTAGCGAATAAAATGCGATCGCGCCATTTTCTTTGTTGTTCTACCAGTTTATCCTGTTCCTGGCAAGCATGACGGAAATATTTTTGGGCTAATTCAAGGCGTTGGCGACTAGCAGCAGCCTCTTCTGTCAGGTGTTGACTCAAACCCTGCATTTGTGGCGTTAGTTTGGTAAGGTCGAGCATGATGGGAATGGGAGATTTTCAGATGGCTCTTAGGCAAGAGTAACCCACTCTGGCTGATAACTTGATGAATGATTTCAGAAAATTAATACATTCCATGTCAATGGTTGTTAGTTGTTGGTTGTTGGTTGTTGGTTGTTGGTTGGCAGTATTACTTATTACTTCCAAAAATCCTCGGAAAATTCGGATAAAGAAATTAATTGAATCCGGGGATGATTTTCAGCAGCTTCCCTCTCCCTAGGGGTGTTATATCCCCAGTCTGCAAGATAGAGCTGGACTGCTTGTAAATCTGATTGTTTGTCTACTAACTGTAATGTCTTTAGCCTATCCTCCACAAAACATACCGCTTCTGGAGCAATTTTATGGGTTGTAATTAATTCTCTTAAAATTTCATACTTAGGGCGTTTCACTTCCTTGCCAAAAATCACTTCCTTGTCTAAATTTAAACCTGCTGTTTGCAATAATTTTTGGGCAAAACGTCCCTCTTTTGTAGTAATTATATATACTTTGATATTATTAGCGATCGCGGTTTGAATTTTCTCCACCACACCGGGATAAAATTGATGTAAATCTAACCAACCATCTAAATCTGTGTTGATCCATTCATCCCTAAGGGTGTCTAACTTGACACCAATTTCTTGAGCCTTGAGGTTATCAGCTTGTACCAATTGTTGAACAATAGTTCCCCAATTTTGATAAATATCATCAGCAGCAATTCCTTCAACTACAGCTTTAATTAATACAGGCATTTCCCAGCCAGTTTCAATCACTGCCCTCAGGGGGTAAAATTGCTCTGCTAATCCCTCTGCAGGGGTTTGACTATGGGGTTGCCAAACTTGACAATAAGTACGCCAAGCTACAGCAAAATATTCAATTAACCCATCACAAATTACACCATCAAAATCCAAAGCGAGAATTTGTGGAATATTTGTTGTCATTTGCATTTCTTCCTAATACAGAACTCACTCTATCTAGATTAACTAACTTTGGGGGTTAAATTCCCCTGATTCTACAAGCAGCGCGTTTTGCGTCGGGGTAAGATCCCCGTTGCTTTCACGTAATTCGCTCATTCTAAATTCTAAATTCTAAATTCTACATTCTTTTAATTTTTACCATCTTTGACGTTAAACATTAAATGTCAAAAGGTACAAAAAATAATCAATAGACCAATTGATGATCATCTTTGTCTTAATAGATACCAATCACTTACTTCATTGATGGATTACAAAACCGGAGTATCTTGATTACCAGCTCCTCAATTCATTGTAGTTGTTCTTTTTTTACTTTTATCTTTTGACTTTTTACTTGATTGACGATTAATGAGACACACTAACCCATTTTGCGGTAGAGTTATATACGGCAAGTTAATGGGTCTAGAGAATGCACCAACTTCTAAGATTCCGTAACCAAGAACTGCTGCGCCGCGCACTAACACACCGTTCCTATGCCAACGAAAACCCTCAGGCAAAAGAACACAATGAACGCCTGGAGTTTCTTGGCGATGCCCTACTAAATTTTTTGAGTGGAGAATATCTTTACAATCGTTATCCAGAAAAAGAAGAAGATGAACTCACAAGAAGACGTTCAGCACTAGTAGATGAAGTTCAATTAGCAGAGTTTGCCATTGAGGTAGGTGTGCATGAAAAAATGCTTTTAGGAAAAGGTGCCATCTTGGAAGGAGGGTATGAAAATTCTAATTTACTGAGTAGTACTTTTGAAGCCTTGATTGGAGCTTATTATCTTGACAATAATTCCGATATTGAAGCAGTGAGAGCTATTATTAAACCATTATTTGAATCTGTATCCGAACATATTACATCTCGCTCGAGTTTGGATGTCAAAAACCAATTCCAAGAATGGGTACAACATCATATTTCCTCTACCCCGCCAAAATACGTCACAGTACAGGTAGGTGGTGCATCCCATAGCCCAGTTTTTTTAGCGAAAGTACTAGTAAATGGTAAACAATTTGGAGAAGGTAGGGGAAGCAATAAAAAGGAAGCTGAAAAAGCTGCGGCGAAAGATGCTTTAAAAAAAATCAGAAAATAAAACTTATTATAGATATGCCGAACTGTTCAATTTAAAAATGCAATCAAAACAACTTAATTAATGGATATTTTTAGATTATGACTTCACCAATAGATGAAAAAAATAATAATATAGATGGCGTAAATAATTCTATTCCCGATAAAAAACAGCCTGCATTTACTGGCAGCAGTTTTAGTGAAAGTAAAAACTTAGAGAAAGTTAGAGATATCCTTTTTGGGCAACAGATAAGAGAGCAAGAACAAAAATTTGCCAACTTAGAAGCATTGATATCTCAAGAATGTGCTAACTTGCGAGAAGAAACTAAAAAACGTTTAGACTTACTGGAAAACTACCTGAAAAAAGAAATAGAAACATTGAGCGAACGCCTGAAAAATGAGAAAATAGAACGGGATACAAGCATCAATAATTTAGCAGCAGAACAAAGGAAAGCCATATCTTCTTGGGAAAGTAAGTTTTCCCAGTTTGACGAACAAACTAATAACAGTCAAAGGGAACTGAGAGAACAGATATTAAAACAATCTAAAACTTTACAGGATGAGATCCAACAAAAATGTGAAGAAATTTTAAATTTGTTGCAAAAGGAATCCCAAGACCTCCGCAATGAAAAAATTGATAATTCTCATCTCGCATCTATGTTTACAGAGTTAGCATTTCGCCTCAGTAATCAGCAGTCAAATTAACCTGAGTTCGGTGTTAGGAATTCGGTGTTAGGAGTTAAAATTACCGTGAGAAATATACGTAAACTCAGTTCGGGTAATCCCGGTTTATTTAACCTTGAATAGCTCAAATGAGGCAAACACGTTGACTATTGATGTAAATTGGGGGAATGGTGGTAATTATGGGTGATAATTCTAGAAATCAGTTAACACAGAAATCCCTCAATTTTCCTATTAGTAAAACCGAAAATACAACGGCAAACCAAGAACTAGATGAATTACGCAGCTTACTTTTAGGTATAGAGCCAAGACAACTGCATCAATTATATGAGCGATTAAATAATCCTCAAATTCATGCTGAAGATATCGGCAATTTGCTTCCAGAAGCTGTACAATTACAAACTCAGAAAAACACACAGTTAGTGGAAGCAATTACACCAACCGTAGAACAAGCAATTAAACTTTCCATTCAAAAAGATGAGAAGACTTTATCAGAAGTAATTTTTCCGATTTTAGCTCCAGCGACTCGTAAAGCAATTACCGCAGCTTTAGAGCAGATGATTCAGAGTTTGAATCAAACTTTGGAATATAGCTTGTCACCGCAAAGCTTGGGGTGGAGATTAGAAGCCAAGCGAACGGGAAAAACCTTTGCTGAAGTTGTCATGCTGCGTACATTAGTCTACCGGGTAGAACAGCTATTTTTGATTCACAAAGAAACAGGTTTGTTGTTGCAGCACATAGTAGCACCCCAGGTATCTACCCAAGATGGGGATATGGTTTCGGCGATGTTGACAGCTATTGAAGACTTTGTCAAAGACTCCTTCACCATAGGTAAAGGGGATGGCCTGCAAAGTTTACAATTTGGAGAACTAACAATTTGGATTGAAGAAAGTCCCAGTACCCTATTAGCAGGTGTAATTCGAGGTATCCCACCCCAAGAATTAAGATTTGTTTTTCAAAATGCAATCGCCAAAATTCAACTTCATTTAGCTCAACAACTGGATGATTTTCAAGGGGAAACAGCACCATTTGTAGCCGCTCAACCTTATCTAGAAGATTGTTTAGGAGTTCAATATAAAAAATCTGCCTCCAAAAAATATACCTATGCATGGAGTTTATTTGGTATAGTAGCGATCGCACTAGGAATTTGGGCTGTTTTTGCCATCCAGGAACAAAGAAAGTGGCATAAATATTTAGCACAACTTAACTCTCAACCAGGGATTGTGGTGATTAAAGCAGAGCGTAAAAGTAATGGCAAATACTTGGTTGTGGGAATGCGCGATCCATTAGCCAAAAATCCCCAGGAGTTGATTAAACAAGCATCTCTTCCACCAGAAAAAGTAATAGGTCAATGGCAATCTTATATTTCTTTAGACCCACAATTAAAGCCAAAAAGAGCCACAGAATACCTGATACCTCCAAAAACTACATCCTTAGAAATTGACGACAATGGAACCCTCAAAGCTAGTGGTGTAGCTCCTCAAAAATGGATAATGCGATCGCGAAAATTATGGCGTTTTATCCCTGGTATCAATAAATATGAAGATCGAAATCTTACCCCCTCAGAACTAACTCAGTTAAACACCTATAAGCAACAAATTGAAGGTAATAATCTATTCTTTTTAGGAGGGAAGACTAAATTGGCACCAGGTCAATCAAAAAATTTAATGAATTTAACCTTAGCAGTCAAAAAAATTTTAGAAACTTCTGAAAAATTGGAGAAAAATATAACTATTCAAATAGTAGGACATACCAACAACATTGGTACCAAAAAAAGTAATAAAATCTTAAGTCAAGCTCGCGCTCGAAAAATACTATCTTATTTTCAGAAACAAGGATTCAAAAAGAGCATTTTTACAGTTGTAGGAATAGGTTCTAATCAGAGACTACCTACCCGTAGTAAAATAGAAAATCCCATATCTAACCGCAGGGTATCTTTTCGGGTATTTCTCAAGGAAAAATTGAAATAAAGGAATATCCATATAGGAATCCAGTTTGATTCCTGAAATTAATCGTGATCCTAGGGAACTTTTAACTCTTAACAGGGAACAGAAAGTGTACGCTCATTTTTTCAAAAATCAAATATGAGTCTTATATATGTTACAGAAAAAAATATGTATGGTGGGTGCATTCGCCACAGGTAAAACAAGCTTAGTAGCACAGTTTGTCCGCAGTATTTTTTCAGAAAAATATCAAACTACTGTAGGTGTAAAGATAGATAAAAAAACAATTAATGTTCACAATAGAGAGGTAAATTTAATTGTTTGGGATATTCATGGAGAAGATGAATTCCAAAAATTGAGAATGTCTTATTTAAGAGGTTCATCAGGCTATTTATTAGTAGTTGATGGTACCAGAAAAAATACCTTATATAAAGCATTAGACCTACAAATTAGGGTCGAAGAAGCTATTGGCAAACTTCCCTTTATTCTCATACTTAATAAATCAGATATGATGGATGAGTGGGAAATTAATGACCAAGAAATTAAACAACTCGGACAAAACCATTGGACTGTGATTAAAACTAGTGCCAAAACAAGCTCAGGTGTAGCAGAAGTCTTTCAAACTCTTGCAAATAAGATACTGGAGGGATAAATGTTGGATGTCCCCACTCCCATTATTAATTATCTGCTCAATTTGATGATTGAAAAACGCTCCCTTGCTTATTTATTTGTGAATAAAGATGGTTGTTTGTCTAAATGGGGTGGAAAGCTGGCAGCATATGGAGTTGAACAACTCCAGGAAGGAGAAAAAGTAGAAATGCAGGTTTTTTTCCTAGAAGGAATGCTGCCATTAAACGACGATCCTATTTTTATTCCCCGCATGAAAACTGAATATGGAATTTGTGCAGACGTTCACATATTTCCCTCGAAAGATGGAGATTGGGTGGTGTTTTTAGATGCTACTTTAGAAGAAATGCAGCTCTCTGTGATTCAACAGTCAATCAATGAATCTATCTTTATGGAAGATAAAGTAACTAAAATATTCAATCAATAATTTAACCAACTTTGCGGGTTAAATTCCCCTGCTTCTACAAGCAGCACGTTTTGCATCGGGGTCAAATCCCCGTTGCAAAACGCAATTCTAAATTTTAAATTCTACATTCTTTTAATAGTATTTTGATTAAGTATGAGTGAATCTATCACAGCTGACATATTTGCAGCTTTAAATGTTTTGGTCTTAGAAAAACTTAAGGGAGATTGTTATCAAATTATTGGTACAGTGCCAAATTGGGCGCACAATTTTTGTCCCTCTCCATTAGAATCAGGTCATAAAATTTTACTCAAAAAAGCAGAACTATCATTTTTAGAAAACTTTTTAATTGATGTTGAAGAATTTTGGAATCAAGATGAATCTCAACAACCCCAAAAAATTAATTCTGGAATTTGGAATCATGTCGATTCCTTTAATAATGAGTATTTTTTTGAAGCTACTGCCATTAAAGTAAATAATCAAAAAATTATTCTGATCAAACATTTAGGAGAAGAATACCAACAGCAACAACAAATTCTTCAAAAAGCTAGAGAAAATCAATTAGATTTTCAATATACCGTTAAAGAAAGTCAGAAAAAGGATATATTAATACATTGCATTGTCCATGATATGGCAGGACAATTAAGTGGCATTAATTGCTGTTTTGCACTATTAGATTTTGAAAATTTAACCCCTAAAGGCAGGGAAACTCTGAAAATTGGCAAACAGCAAAGCATTAACCAAGAGATACTAATTAAAGAGATACTAGATGGATTCTCTGTGGAAATGCAATCCCTAGAAGCTTTTACAGTCAACCCAGAAATAGCTCCAGATGCACTACTTATAACTCAGCAGATAATCCAAGTTTTAACTCCCAGTTTTTCTCTGAATAATGTAGAGCTAAAACTTGCTGCTGACATTAACATGAATGCTGATTGGAAAGTGGTGGGTGACAAATTTCGTCTGGAAAGAGTGATTACGAATTTAATGGAGAATGCTTTGCATCATAGCCCACCAAATACTACAGTTACAATTGGCTTACAGCAACATGATAATACCATCTTAGTGACCATCGACGATGAAGGTACAGGGGTAGCACAGGAGATTACTAAAAACTTGTTTAAGAAGTTTGCCCAAGGAACAGATAGAAAAGGCAAAGTAGGATTGGGACTTTATTTCTGTCGCATTACCGTTGAGCGTTGGGGTGGTGAAATTGGTTATTCCCCATTACCTGAGAATGGTTCGCGATTTTGGTTTAGCCTACCAAAAGCAACTGATAAACACTAGACCTCTGTTGGAAATTAAATATGCGGAGTGCCAAAACCCTTGTTCGGTGACGTAGCAATGCTACGTCTCTACATTCTTTTCCGGAGAGGTCTACTAAATGTAATATTTTTTTGCATTGATATTTGAATTCAGCCAAAATTATGGAGCATAGTTTTGGGGAAATAGCTAAAACTACTTAAATTTATCAGTTTTCCACCAGTAGAATATTGACAAAACTATATTTCAACCTGGCGATCGCCTATATATCTGTATATAAGTATACACCAAAACTGTAGTTAATTAAATACAACCTTGGAATTAATTATATTTTTTATTTTGTAACTATTTTTATATAAATTAATCATAAAAGTTATTTTAAAAGATTTATTATGATTATTTAGGTTTTAAGGTAATAAAATAATAATTATTTAATTTATTAGTCTATATAGATGCAGATATAAGCATTTTTCAGATATTGAACCCCTTTATTTTCCGAGAAGTTTCCACAATAATGAAACTCACTAGACCACACACATCGCCATAGGCGGCTAGGTGAAAGCAATTATTTGAGCCAATATTCTGCTCAGAAACCATTTAAGAGGCAAAAAAGTGAAATTAGCAGTTTACGGAAAAGGTGGAATCGGCAAATCCACAACTAGTTGTAATATTTCCGTCGCCCTAGCCAAACGGGGTAAAAAAGTGCTGCAAATTGGCTGCGATCCCAAACATGACAGTACATTTACCCTCACAGGGTTCTTGATTCCCACAATTATCGATACTCTGCAAGAAAAAGACTACCACTACGAAGATGTCTGGCCCGAAGATGTAATTTACAAAGGTTATGGCGGAGTAGATTGTGTAGAAGCAGGGGGTCCTCCAGCGGGTGCAGGCTGCGGAGGTTACGTAGTGGGAGAAACAGTAAAATTACTGAAGGAACTCAACGCTTTCGATGAGTATGATGTAATACTGTTTGATGTCCTTGGTGATGTTGTTTGTGGTGGATTTGCGGCTCCACTCAACTATGCTGATTACTGCATGATTGTTACAGACAACGGTTTTGATGCCTTATTTGCCGCTAACCGCATTGCCGCTTCTGTCAGGGAAAAAGCACGAACTCACCCCTTACGTTTAGCTGGGTTAATTGGTAACCGCACTTCTAAGCGCGATTTGATCGATAAGTACGTAGATACCGTACCTATGCCCGTACTAGAAGTGTTACCTTTAATCGAAGATATCCGTATTTCTAGAGTCAAAGGTAAGACTTTATTTGAAATGGCGGATAAAGAACCCTCGTTAAATTACGTATGTGACTACTATCTGAATATTGCCGATCAAATTCTTGCCAGGCCTGAAGGCGTTGTTCCACAAGACGCTCAGGATCGCGAGCTATTTTCCTTATTATCAGATTTTTACTTAAATCCGAGTAAACCCCCAGTTCTTAATCCGGAAGAGGAACTAGACTTAATGATTGTATAAATCATTTAGTTTCTCAGGATGGGGGACACCTATGGCATTTTTTTACAGTTTTACGGATTCACTCAAGAGTAAGTGGCTACAATTCTTTCAAACTAATCGCGACTGGATCGAGCTTCACATGGAGGTCGAATCGGTTTTCACTCCAGATGGCGGCAAACGCCCTCCTTCTTACCTCATCCTGGGTGTAGCCAATGCACTAGAACCCAAGCTAGCGCAGTTGATGCTACCCTTTTCCAAATTAAATGCTGATGCTGATACCTTAGTGGAGGTTTTAGGCTTACACTTCGATCCCAACATGGCTCTAGGAAATTCTCTGGAACCCAACTCCGTTGTGGTGGAGTCTGCTGATGATGACAGCTCAGAATATGTCATGGATGCAGTACGCCATGAAGAAGAAATCAATGATACTGTAGCAGATACTGATGCAGGCTTCGCAGCTGCTGAGGTGGGTATGCAGGATGTTGACATGGGTATGCAGGATGTTGACATGGGTATGCAGGATGTTGACATGGGTATGCAGGATGTTGACATGGGTATGCAGGATGTTGACATGGGTATGCAGAATGTTGACATGGGTATGCAGAATGTTGACATGGGTATGCAGGATGTAATGCCTACCGATGATACCGATGCATTCCAAATGTCTGAAGAGCCACAAAATGATATGGCAGATTTATCATCCGCAGCTTTTGAAGAAACACAGATTGGAGCTGATGATGATGCTTTTGGTGATATTTCCTTCGATGATTTAAAAGATTCCCAGACAGCTAATGGTGCTGCTGTTGAAGCTGAAGGAAAAATGGACGAACAGATGTTTGGTGATATCGGTGCTTCTGCTGATGATGCATTTAGCGACGTTATGAAGGATGTCTGGAGTGAAGAAAGTGCTTCCCAGAATGGAGAAGCCAGCAACCAATTCGGAGAAGAAATGTCAACTGACGCTATTGACACCACTGAAATGGCGGAAATCTTCTCCCAAAATTAATTACAGCCTGAATGAGGCAATGGTAATTGATGATTTTGGTAGATAACCCCTTGAATCAATTATTAAGTAAGGGGAATATCCAATGATTTACGCATCTATGACTAGTACGTCGCATTGGAAATCAAGCAACCATTTATAAAAGGTCAAAGCTAGAGTTCACAGTACTTTTGACTTTTAACTTCCAAAGCAGCGGTACTAGTGGGGTTGCCAACTTAGTGATAGTTGACAGTTATTAATGCAGCAGCCTCCAATCAAAATCATTTACTTTGCCTCATAGGCTTTTAATCTCAAGGGGAGAAACTCTTAAAATGACCGTTGCAAAACCAGAAGCTTTAAATTTCGATTGTGAAACAGGCAATTATCATACCTTTTGTCCCATTAGCTGTGTGGCTTGGTTGTACCAAAAAATTGAAGATAGTTTCTTTTTGGTGATTGGAACCAAGACTTGTGGCTACTTTCTGCAAAATGCTATGGGGGTAATGATTTTTGCCGAACCCCGTTATGCGATGGCTGAGTTGGAAGAAGGCGATATTTCTGCTAAATTAAATGATTATGAGGAATTAAAGCGACTGTGTTTGCAAATAAAACGCGATCGCAATCCCAGTGTAATTGTCTGGATTGGCACTTGCACTACGGAAATTATCAAAATGGATTTAGAAGGGTTAGCACCCAAACTAGAGGCAGAAATCGGCATTCCCATCGTTGTTGCCCGTGCTAATGGTTTGGATTACGCCTTTACCCAAGGAGAAGACACGGTTCTCGCATCTATGGCTCTACGCTGCCCCAACGAGGCTCCCGTGGCGGAAACAGAGAAAAATGAGCGCAATGCTATTCAAAAGTTACTTAACTTCGGTAAGCAGAAAGAAGAAGTAGCTCAAGAAGAATCAGAGTATGTAAATCATCCCCCCCTAGTTCTTTTCGGTTCTCTTCCCGATCCTGTAGTTACCCAATTAACCTTGGAACTGAAAAAACAAGGAATTAAGGTTTCTGGTTGGTTACCAGCTAAACGCTTCACAGAACTACCCGTAATTGAAGAAGGGTATTATGTCGCTGGTGTCAACCCCTTTCTCAGCCGCACTGCTACTACCCTGATGCGTCGCCGTAAATGTAAACTAATTGGCGCACCCTTCCCCATTGGTCCCGATGGTACCCGTGCTTGGATTGAGAAAATCTGCTCTGTATTTGGCATTACTCCCCAAGGGATGGATGAGAGGGAAGCGAAAATCTGGGAAAGCTTGGAGGATTACGTACAACTAATTCGCGGTAAGTCTGTATTTTTCATGGGTGACAACCTGTTGGAAATTTCCTTGGCAAGGTTCTTAATCCGTTGCGGAATGACTGTTCCCGAAATTGGGATTCCCTACATGGATAAGCGTTATCAAGCTGCGGAATTAGCATTGTTAGAAAAAACTTGTCAGGAAATGGGTGTTCCCCTGCCCAAGATTGTGGAGAAACCAGACAACTATAATCAGTTGCAGCGAATCAAAGAATTAAACCCAGACCTAGTAATTACAGGTATGGCCCATGCCAATCCCCTAGAAGCACGGGGAATTACCACCAAATGGTCCGTAGAATTTACCTTTGCCCAAATTCACGGCTTTACTAATGCTCGTGATATCCTAGAGTTAGTTACCCGTCCATTGCGTCGGAATAATAGCCTAAAAGGTTTAGGTTGGGATAAATTAGTAAAAGAATCATCTAAGGTTTAACAGTATCACTCTTTGCACTGTCCCTTAGCTACTTCTGTTAAGGGTAAATAGAAATACACGATAAAGAGGGCGGTTTTCTTTTCCAGAGAATCGTCCTTTTGTTTGTTATATCGTTTCCGTTTGTATCGGAATTATTTCAGTTACTCTCTCTCTTCCTCTTCCTTTGCGTCCTTTGCGTCTTTGCGGTTTTTTATCATTCAGATGCTATCGGATTTGATATTACATCTAC
>JASJCJ010000271.1 GCA_030066045.1 Calothrix sp. MO_167.B12 | reverse complement strand
ATTATTACTTACAAGGATAGCCATGAACTAGCTCTAGAGCTTATAAAAAAAATACTAATAGTAATTACTATTAATAATTATTAATAGTAAAATTTATATAAGCTCTAGAGCCTTTAAGCACTCACCAACTACTGAGTTTTTCAAGATACTCAGTAATTGTTTTAAGTTTTATGAAGTTAAATGGGATTTTCCCTCATACATCTTGTAGGTTGGTTGAAAGTGAGTGAAAAGTGAGTGAATTTAAAGATATTAGGGATAGATAATACGCCTGCCTTACAAGCAGGATGTCACAGAAGAGAGTCTCTGTAACGCTTCCATTATTCAAAAACGGGACATGGGCGGTACAGGACTCGAACCTGTGACATCCTGCTTGTAAGGCAGGCGCTCTACCAACTGAGCTAACCGCCCGTTTCTGCACACAAGAATATATAATAGCAAACTATCTCAGATTACGCTAGTATTTTCTGAAAATAATTTTTTGCTGCTTGTTTTTTAATCTAAAATCCAAAATCCAAAATTCTATTATGCCCTCTGGTAGGACGCACGATCGCATTACATTATGGGCTTTGCCGTGGGTGGCTGGCTTGACACTCTGGCAAACTCGCAGTGGCAATATTACTCTACTTATTGCTGGTGGCTTCCTATTTGGAGGGTTGATGTTTGGTCCGGATTTGGATATCTACTCTCGCCACTACCAACGGTGGGGGTGGTTTCGTTGGATTTGGCTTCCCTATCAAAAGAGTCTGCGCCATCGCTCTTTCCTATCCCATGGTCCGATTATTGGAACGACCCTGCGGGTAATCTATTTATGCAGCATGATAGGATTTGCGATCGCAATTATATTGCTACTTGCCCAAAAGTTATTCAACTTACAGTGGGATTGGCAAATAGCCGGAGAATCGATGGGGCGATCGCTTGTTTTCTATGCTACAGAATTTCTGGCTTTATTTCTAGGTATGGAATTGGGGGCGATGAGTCATTATCTCAGCGATTGGAGTGGTTCGGCTTACAAGCAGTTTAAAAAAAAGGGAGTTGCTGGTTTACTTCCTAGTGTCAAAATAAAGAAACGTAGAGTAAGCAGCAGCACGACTCGGCGAACGAGGACAAAAACTAGTAGAAAAAGGCAAAACGTAAAAGTCAAAAATCAAAAATCAAAATCAGTTGGTAGGCGTAATTAAATACAAGACTGAACATCGCCCCGCCTAACAAAACCCCTCTCCTTAATAAGGAGAGGGGCTGGGGGTGAGGTTTTATATTTAATTTGACCCAGTTACTTAAATAAAATTAAAACCGCAGAGTACACAGAGAGCGCAGAGTTTATGGAATCTAATCAACCACAGCAGCACCCAGAGACTTTAGAGGCTTTGCAAGAGTTAATTGATGTGGTAGCAAAGTTGCGTAACCCTAATGGTGGTTGTCCCTGGGATTTGCAGCAAACTCCCCAAAGTTTAATACCCTACGTCATAGAAGAAGCTTATGAGGTGGTAGATGCAATTAAAGACGGAGACTCCCAAGCGATCGCAGAAGAGCTGGGTGATTTATTATTACAGGTAGTATTGCAAGCACAAATTGCCCTTGAATATCAACACTTTACCCTCAAGCAAGTGGCGGAAGGGATTTCCCAAAAGTTGATTCGCCGACACCCCCATGTATTTGGGGATATTTCGGTGGAAAGTGTGGATGAGGTGCGACAAAACTGGGAACAAATCAAAGCCCAGGAAAAAGGACACACATCTAGTGATGTTGAGAAACTGAGTAGCAAACTCAGCAGCTATAGCCGTAAACTACCACCATTGATGGCAACTATGAAAATTTCTCAAAAGGCTGCGGATGCAGGTTTTGAGTGGGAAGATATTGATGGGGTATGGGAGAAATTTCATGAGGAATTGCAAGAATTTCAGCAGGCTTTAGCTCACGAAACTCCAGTAGAACAACAAGCAGAGTTAGGGGATTTGTTGTTTTCTGTATTACAACTGGCTCGGTGGTATAACTTAGATCCCACGTCAGCATTACAAGGAACTAACCAGCGTTTTACCCAGCGATTCCAAAAAATGGAAATATTTTGCAAGCGCCCCCTTACCAATTACTCTATAGAAGAGTTGGAATCCCTCTGGCAAGAAGCGAAGAAGCAATTGAGGAAAGAGGGAAGGAGTGAAGGAGGGAAGGAGTGAGGGAGTGATGGGATGAGGTGAGAAGAAAGGACTTGATAACTGATAACTGATAACTGTTAACTGTCAACCGCCTCTGGTAAAATCAACATGGCATCGCCAAAGGAATAGAAACGATATCCAGATGCGATCGCTTGTTGATAAATATTAAGTAATCTTTCCCTACCAATTAAAGCACTCACCAACATTAACAAGCTAGAACGGGGGAGGTGAAAGTTAGTAATTAAACCATCCACTACTCGCCATTTATAGCCGGGATAGATAAATAAGTTACTCTTCCCGCAAAATGGTTGTATTTCCGCCGATGCTGCGGCTGATTCTAAGGATCTCACCACCGTTGTCCCCACAGCTATAATTCGCCCACCCGCAGCTTGGGTTTGGCGAATTTGTTCCACTGTATCAGCGGGTACTTCAATCCATTCTTCATGCATATTGTGGTCAGTGACATTTTCTACCTCCACCGGGCGAAATGTGCCCACACCTACATGGAGAGTGACAAAAGCTTGGTTGATTCCCCGCGATCGCAATTTTTCTAGTAATTCTGGAGTAAAATGTAACCCTGCTGTTGGTGCTGCGATCGCTCCTGGAGTTTGAGCATACACAGTCTGGTACTGTTCGTCCTCAGCCTGGGTATCTGTAATATATGGTGGCAGAGGTACTTCCCCAAATACATCCAACAACTGCATCAAAGACATCCCCTCTGACACATGAAATTGTAACAACCTACCTCCAGTTGCTTCATCGGTTGACAGTACCGTAGCCCTTAGCTCATCAGCCAAGTCAAAGTGATTTCCATCACCTTGCCGCGCAGCAGTAAAAATCAATTTTGCTCCCAACTTAAACCGCTTTCCTGGCTTAACTAAAGCTAACCAACAATTCTGTCGTCGTTCCTCCAACAATAAGACTTCAATCTCCGCACCAGTAGATTTATGACCATACAACCTTGCTGGAATTACTCGAGTATTATTCATTACTAGTAAATCTCCAGGCAGAAGAATATCCGGTAAATTACGGAATACTTGATGTAAAGGCTGCGTATTTTTACCAGTATCCACAGAATTAACCACCAAGAGTTGAGAACTATCCCTAGGAAAAGCTGGATTTTGGGCAATCATTTCAGGGGGCAATTCATAGTCATATCCAGACAGACAAAGGTCTAAATTCACTCCTGCATCTTCTGGATTAATAACCGTATTTTTACTGGTAATTTGTTTCTGCATTGACGTACAAAACTTTAATAAAGCTAATAATTTTTGACTATTTTTTATATAAATTTAACTTCCATATAACAAAAATTAAATATTATTTTTAAATTTTTATGATCCATATCCGTAATATTTCAGTACAAATATGAAAATTGGGTAAACTTACCCATGAAAAAACGGGGACTTTTACCCTACCGGAGAAAGGATGTAATAGAGCAATATATAAATTGTAGGATTGGCTTTAATCCGAAGCAGCAACATGGAATATTTGTATTA
The DNA here is from genome assembly GCA_030066045.1 of Calothrix sp. MO_167.B12. Taxonomy (GTDB): domain Bacteria; phylum Cyanobacteriota; class Cyanobacteriia; order Cyanobacteriales; family Nostocaceae; genus Calothrix_A. The sequence goes on along the minus strand of JASJCJ010000271.1, from coordinate 5,570 downwards.
TCTGGCAAACGCCAGCCTCACTTTGAGGGTAGTTCAATTCTTTCACTCCAGACCACAAATTCCCGTTTCGTTTGTCACTGTCATCCATCAAATAGATGGTTGGGTGGTGAGGATCAAGCTGACAAGCGAGCTCAATCCCCAAGAAGAAGGTGACATTCGTGCTTATTTAAATGAACTAGGCATTAGCTACGAACCACCCATGCGGGTGCAAATGGCTATGTGGAGCTTAGAAGCAGGACAAAACCCAGTAGATGTTATGCGACGCTACCAAGTAGCGATTGTATCTCATGGACATCCAGAAAAGAAAGAAATTGAAGCTTTTCGGCAACAGTTTGTCAGAGGCTTGGGTTACTGTCCAGAGACTCTAGCCTAAATTTAAATCCCCTTATGTACTTTAACAGGAATATGTAAAGTTCTTCATTATGGGTAACTGGTAATGGTAATTGGGCTTTTCCCAATTACCCATATCCATTAACCCCCAACCGTTGAATCATCAAAAGCGGTGGGTATATATTCTTGCAAAATTAATTGATATTCCCCTGTGGAAAATGTGAACAAATTGTGTTTGTTGGCTATTGCTCCCATCTGTTGTGATGATAAAGGCTGACAGTAGACAATAGCAACATCAAATCGGCATGAGTAATCTGCCTTATCTGGATACTGAACTAAAAACATTTCCGCAGCGCGCCAAATTTTGGCTTGTTTGCGTGGAGCAACAGCATATCTTCCTCCTTCATCCCAACTACCAGCAGTTCTGGTTTTCACTTCAATAAACACCAACAATTCATCTTGTTGAGCGATAATATCAATTTCACCCCATCGGCAAGAAAAGCGGCGGTGTATAATTATCCAACCAGTAGATTGCAGCCATTTTGCTACTAGGTCTTCTCCTAAGGCACCGATATCGGGATAATGGAATGAAGAATGGTTTGCCATTGAATGAGAGATACAATGAATTTTAGATTAAGCTATCCTCTGAAGGAACTGCTACGTAAAAGCATTTGGGCAGTTGTAATTAGTTTATTCCTGGGAGGAGTATTTTGGGTGGCAGGAGCTATCTATGTTTCTCCCCCTGTATTCGCACTTAACTATAACAACCGTATCCTAGAAGGAGCTGATTTTGCTGGACAAGACTTAACAGACTCCAGTTTCGATCATGCCAACCTGCGTAAGAGTGATTTTAGCAACTCTAATGTTCGTGGAGTGAGGTTCTTTTCAGCTAATTTATCTCGAACTAATTTTACCAGTGCTGACCTTAGATATGCTGATTTAGAATCGGTTCGTTTAACTAATGCCAACTTGACAAATGCAATCTTAGAAGGAGCTTTCTGCACCAATACCATGTTTGATGGAACGATTATTGATGGTGCAGATTTTACCGAGGTCTATTTACGTAATGCTGTACAAAAGCAACTATGTGAAGTAGCCAAGGGTACTAATCCAACTACGGGAAGAAAAACCCGTGACACCTTAATGTGTCCTTGAAATAGAGCACAGTTACTAGTTAGGGTGGGTTTCAATACTTGTCGGTTAAGGGGAAAAAGGAAAGAAAAACCTTTAATCCTTACCCCTCACGGGGTGAGAAGCAGCTTGAAATGAGGACAGGGGTTGGGTGTTAGGGGTTAGGGGTATCACTGTCAAGGTGACATTGAAGCAATCTCAAAAATGCCAAAAAATAAATTATCCGGTAGGGGCACGGCATCCAAAATCTCTTGGGTTATAGAATAATCACAACCCACGCCGTGCCCTTTGTAGGATGTCCCGTTAGGGTAGCCGACCCTCGTTTCTAGGCTCTGCCTGGAAACCCATTAGGGGAGGCTCTGCCTCCAAACTTAACAGGAGGCAGAGCCTCCTCAAAATTCATTACAAGGTAGAACCTTGTAATGAGAACCTGGAAAGATAGATTATTGAGAAATAATTGGCGTGGAGTAGTTGTTTACCCCAACCGCAGCATTGATATCGGAGAAACGGAAAGATATATTGAACTATTAACTAGTCAGCGAGTACGGTGTATCTATCTCGATGAATTAGATTCTCAATCTCAACAGTCTATTGGTGTTGAGACTGTGAAGTTAGTTATTGAGCCAGAAGCAACGGCTGGCACAAGAGCAAGAGAATTAATAGAATTTGCCAGACAACAGCAGGACTTACGCAAAAAATGTCGAAAGTAACGGTAATCCGTTCATTAGCACCACGAAGAATTAGGGTTTCCAGATAATTATGCGTAAGTCCTAAACAGGTAGATAATGAAGTTACTCAAAAAGAAATTTTAGAATTAATAGAGACGATTATTGTTTACAAATTTCCCCAAAAAAGCCGTAAGGAGATAGAACAAATGTTGGGATTAACTGAATTAAAGCAAACTAAGGTTTATCAAGAAGCTAAGTCAGAAGGGAAGATAGAAGGGAAGATAGAAGGAAAGTTAGAAACTATTCCCTTTATGCTTAGTTTGGGTGCAACTGTAGAACAGATAGCTGAAGCTTTGGATTTGGATATTAAGTTAGTGCAACAGGTAGCTCAAACTAGCCAATCAACTCCAAAAACAAGGAGCGAATCAGAGCAAAGCAATTAATCATTATGGTTTTTCATGACCAAAAAATAGACTGGATACAAGCCGTGTGGAGTCATCCGTGGAGAGTCAAAAATGAATCTATCGTTTCATTAGCCTTTCGATTCATTGATGGGGTAATAATTCTAAATTCTTCATTCTAAATTCTTCATTCTAAATTCTTCATTCTAAATTCCCCTTGACTGAGCAAAAAATTTATTCCAAGGAATAATGGCAGGGGCATCATGACAAACAATATCAATCATGGTACGTAATAAAGGTAGGGCGATATCATCTAAATCACCTTTGTGGATCATATTTTCTACGGTTTCCCCAATTGCTAAAGCTAAGGAAGCACCCTCAACAGTATCATTTGGCATATGTTCGGCTTTTGCTTGACTGTAGGGTATACCTAATCCCAATAAACGTCCCATCCGGCTGTTACGTCCACCTTGACAGGTAACATACAAATCACCGGAAGCGGGAAGACTGTAAACGCTTTCGGGTTTGCCTCCCATCTTATCTACTAAGTAGGCTGTCTCCCACATTCCTTGAGCAAAGATAGCCGCAGCCAAATTGTGCATTTCTGCATTATTAACAACTTTATTTGCTTTTTCCAAAAAGCCAATCACTAAGCCGACAGCAAGGGCATAGACATTTTTCATTGCCACACACACCTCAATGCCTAGAATATCCGTACTTGTCCAAATATGATAGTAAGGAGTACGGGCTAAATCAGCCAGTTGTTCTAGCAAATTTTGATTTGTACTGGTAAACATCACGCAAGTGTGACGGCGGGCAGCTAATTCTTGGGCAATAGAAGGACCACCAATTGCAGCAATTTGTATGCGATCGCTGATAGTATGTGGTAAATTATCACGAATAACGTCTGGCAATATTGATAGTTTTTCCCCATCACCCACCAATCCCTTGGTGACAGCCAAAATGGGAATATCTGCTGATAATACCGGACTGAGGGTTTGGGCTGCCCATTCTATACCGTGAGAATTAACGCCAATCACAACCAAGTCTACACCTTTTATGGCTTCACCCAATTGCTCATAGGTATAAGCTGTAACAGTTTCTCCTACCTGGACACCCAAACGGGGATGGGGATAACCTGCTTGTAATTTGGTAATAATATCACCGTCTAGGTGGGTACCAACTAAATTAACAATATGTCCGTTATCGGTGAAAGGGACACTTAAAGCGGTTCCCATCACCCCAGCACCCAAAATTAAAATTTTTACCATTTGTGCCTCTAATCCCTAACTAGTTTTTAAGCTTGAGTTAAATCAGCCAATCGCTGCACTAATGGCTGCAAGGTAGGAAATAATGGTTTGTAGACTTCTGTGTACAGTTTTTCATAAATAGCTTGGTTTTGGGAATTTGGTGTAAAACGTGATCCTGTACCCGTCATTGATGCAGCAGCAATATTAATGTCAGCATACCACCCCACTGCCACAGCTGCGAGAATACCCGCTCCCAAACAAGTGGCTTCGGTAGTCTGAGAACGCACCACTGGCACACCAGTAATATCAGCCACAATTTGGCACCAAAGATTGCTGCGACTGCCACCACCCATGACTACATACTCGCTGAACTTTTGCTTCATGGCTGCCATTACCCCATCCCCTACCAGCCTTTGTTCAAAAGCAATCCCCTCCAAAATTGCCCGATAAAGATGTTCCCGCCCGTGTGTTCCTGTCCAACCAATAGTAATACCAGAGGCACTAGCATCCCAATAGGGATTCATCACCTGATTCCAGTAAGGCACTAACATTAATCCATCTGCCCCTGGAGGTAGTTCTGCCGCCGCTGTTTCTAGAATTTCTTCCGGACTCAGGTTTAAATTAGAACCGCGCAAGTCGTTGGCAAATTTTTCGACAAACCAATTAATCGTGAATACACCGCCCAATAGTACAGTTTCCAGAAAATAAGATTGAGTTATGGGGGCATACATAGTACGGAAGGCTGAATTTACCAGATAATCGTTGCTGATAATGCCACTAACAATCGCTGTGCCTAAATTGAGATAGGCGCGGTTATTGCCAACAGCATTGGCACCCAACCCTGCACACTGACCATCTCCAGCACCAGCAATTACGGGTAAACCCTGAGGTAATCCTGTTGCTGTTGCTGCACTTTGATTCACATAGCCAATGATGGAACCTGGTGGTACTAACTCGGCAAATTGTCCTGTGTTTAGCCCTAAACCAGTGAGTAAATCATCTGCCCAACTATTAGTCTGCATATTCATGACCCCCATGGGGTCAGCAGAAGCTAAACTAGTGCGAAAATTATTGGTTAAATGGTATACCAGATAGCCATGAACATCTAAAAATTTGTAAGTACGAGCAACAGTTTCCGGTTCATTCTCAGTCAGCCACATAATTTTGGGTAGAGAAGGAGTCATGGAATTTGGTTTACCCGTCAGCTGGTTAATTTCTTCTGCGCCAATTTTCTCTGCCAAAAAATTCACTTGCTTACGGCTGCGTTTATCCATCCAGACAATGGCATTACGAACTGCCTTTCCTTCATTGTCTACGGCTACAAAAGTTTCCCGTTGATGGGTAATACAAACAGCCTCTACCTGCTTTTTATCTATCTGAGCCAGCAATTGCTTGATAGCATTACAAGTACTTTGCCACCACTGGCTTGCATCCTGCTCATACCAATTTGTTTGTAGTTGTAATAGGGGATAAGTTGCCCTTCCTTCGGCTACAGCTTTTCCTTCTTTGTTCCAGGCGATCGCTTTACACCCAGTTGTACTACAATCAATTCCTATAACCATTGACATACTCCCCTTGTTGAAACGAAGGGGATTCAAAAATGTTGTTCCCAAGCAGGGTGAACCCGTGCTACTCCACATTTTCTTCCTGTCTCTTAGGCTCTTAACTAGGCAAATCACCTATGTTTTTTGCCCCCGCCAGACCGCCTCCACAGGCATTTTGTTTAGCGTTTAGGAAGTGCCCCTCCCCAAACGGGTCTAAATTCTTGTATGAACAGTTTCTCTACCTTT
>JASJCJ010000270.1 GCA_030066045.1 Calothrix sp. MO_167.B12 | reverse complement strand
GAACCAAACTAAGATAAACCAGGAACTGACATTTAGGAGAATCAAGCAATGAGTATTACAATTCCTGATGAGATTCTCATGGCAACTCGCATGACTGAAACCGAAATGAAGCAAGAAATTGCTGTCATGCTATTTCAAAAAGAAAAGTTGACCCTTGCTCAAGCCAGCCGATTAGCAGGCATGAATAGCATTACCTTTCAGCATCTTCTGGCAAGCCGCCAAATTCCAGTTCATTATGATGTAGAAGACTTGGAACAAGACATCCAAAATTTGCGAAAAATGGGCAGACTGTGATTATTGTCAGCGATACCTCACCAATCAACAATCTCGCAGCGATTAACCAACTCGATCTTTTACGACAACTTTACACAACGGTAATTATTCCTGAAGCAGTCTACCAGGAATTAACTGCAACTGAAATTACCGTTGCTGGTGCCACAGAAGTGCAAACCCTAGATTGGATTCAAACTCGTCAAGTTACAAATCTGATATTGGTAAACATTCTCCGTAATGAACTGGATGGGGGTGAAGCTGAAGCGATTGCACTAGCAATTGAGCTAAACGCCGATCAAATTCTCATTGATGAACGTCGAGGCAGAATGGTTGCAGCACGGAGCAACTTGAACTATGTAGGCATTCTGGGCATTTTAATTGAGGCTAAAGGTCAAGAACTAATTGTTGAGGTAAAGCCTTTACTCGATGCTTTGATAGATAGAGCCGGATTTTGGGTTACGGAACCTTTGTATAACCGTGTTTTACAACTGGTTGGTGAATATTAGTAATGACCATGTAAATCAAGTATTTTCCCAATTATTATAGTGCGATCGCTATTCTAAATACTATGACACGAAAGCCATGCTCCCAAGAGATGCCGCGCAAAGTGCGATCGCATAAATATAATAAATATAAAAATAACTTGATATGGATTGGCTGCAATGTTTCACAGTCACTTGTGTTTTAGAAGTAGTGGTAAACTCAGCAGTAAGTGGGGAAAAGGAACAGAGTTGACACTCTCCTGCCTAAAGGCGAGGAGATTCTTGGTTCAACGAGTCCACTTAAACTAAACCCCTTGCGGTATCTAGCCCAGAGGTGGTTCTCTCCCCAAGCGTTGACTTTCCGAGTGCCCCTCGGTAGTTGGATTATTCCAAAATTTGTTTGACTTAAATTCTGTGTCGTCTAGTCTCCATGAAGATTTTACCTATTCCTGGAAAAGAGCTAGAACTATGAAATAGAACCCCATATCTTCAATTGTCAAGGTACAGATTGCCCCTAGGCAGTTGGGTTTTTATACAGGTTGATTACCGTTCCTGTTAGATTTAATTTTACTACAAATTGACTGAGGCGTAAACGCCTCTAACGGCTTTCATCCCTTGCCTGAAGTACGTCTGAATCTCTTCGCCGAGCTACAAGACTCAGACTCAAGGGTTTTCAGCCTGTTTTTTTATAAACTAGTAGAAATGGGGGGATTGGCAGGAATATCTGGAGAATCTTCAGTAAAAAGAAATACTTGGTCAAAACTAGCTTCCTGTTTAAACCAAGCTTCCATCGCCTCAGCATCCCGTTGAGCATATTTTAGGGGTTGCAGACTATCATAGTTATTTATACCTATAGCGATCGCCCAATTCCTACCCATTTAGATTTGCTGATTATCTTCGCTTAAACCTAAAAGTCATCGCTCCCCTACCACCTGCTTTTGCACCACCAATCCCTATCAAACCAATTTTCCCTTCCCCGTTGATTTCCACAGACAACTCCACTTCATCAAGCTGCATTTTAGAATTAGGTGGTTCTGCTTCGTCTAGCATTTCCCTCATTGCTTGCAGAAAACTCCTCATTTCTTGTTGGAGTTTGCTAACTTCCACAGAGCTTCTGGTAATGACTAATTTGCCTTGTTTTGTGGGAACTACTATTTTCTCGGTGGTTTCTGCACCGATTAATTCTCCTATATTCCTACTACCTCTACTAGAACCTCTAGTAGTAGAGGTTGGTTCGGTAGTTGATGTTTCCGAGACTTCTTCGGTAATAATCCAAATTTTATCTGGGGGAGAATTTTCTGGTGACATAAGGAATTTTCAAGAAAAATGTTCGCAGAAGGGGACAAAATCCACAACTTACCGGAGTATAGAATAATATTACAGATGCCGTGGCTTGACCAGCAATATATCTTAAGATAGGCAAGTCGCTGCGCGGAAGTTAGGAGTTCGTAGGGGCGCTGTGGCTTGCGCCCTTGAGGAGTTATGTCATCTGGAAAAAAGAATGGGACAGATGGGTAGGGGCACGGCACCAATAAAATAATTTTATACACCAAATTCAAAAATGCAACAATTGGAACTATACGCACAAAATTCTTTTCAGCCTGCCCTAATTATTAGGAGCTATTTTGGCAAACGACAACCCGCAATTTGGGTTACTACGAATTTTTAGACAATATACTACATCCCCAGGTACTGGGTCCTGTACCAAGCAATAAAATAAGGTCATTGCTGAGAAGAGAATTTTCTAGTGCAAAATCAGATAAGTTGATTATATTATCTGCTGCACTGGCATGAGCAAATCTGGAAATATTTTTAGTGTAAGCTTGGTAAATGTCAAAACCCAATGAGGCACAAAGGCTTTTTGTAACTGAGATATTATAATTATTGGTTATTATTGTGCGAATATCTTTTGCTTCTTTACCAGTAGTTTTCAATGCTTTTTCAAAAGCTTGGTATGTTCCATCCGTTATCTTTTCTAAAATTTCTAAAGACTGACTATTGGGGTCAAGAGAACTGATTGTTGCATCCATATTTTGGCTTGTACAGAGTATTTCAAACTCTCCTTTTACTTCAGAAGAGGTTAAAAGACAACTTGCAGCTGCATCACTTAAAACAGAGACATTAGGTTGAACAATTCTTGACTGTTTTTCTGAGAATCTATCTACAGTAATTATCAGAATATTTTTACATTCTTCTGATTGAATAAAATTAGTCGCCATTCGTAGAGCTGTTTGTAAGTTACCACATCCAGAAAGAAATGTTCCTATTGGGTAAGCATTTTCTAAACCTAGCTCGTCAATCAGACGACCAATTTCTATAAAGCCAGGAGATTCTAAATCCCAAAAACTATAACTAGCATAAATTAATAAATCAATATTTTTTGCTGATATTTTTGTTTTTTCAAGAGTAGCTAAAGCACTCTTTTTAGCCATTTCTAATGTTGTCAAATAGCTTTTGCTATACTTTTCTAATCCAAGAGTTAATAGTGTTTCTAAAACTTGAGGTTTTTCTTTTAATTCATCTATTTCCTTAATACTATGAAAATCGCCTAATTCATAAGATATTGCTGTTAAATATACTTTTTTCTGCTCTTGCATGGCTTTTGAGTTCTCCTTGTTCTATAGAATTATATTTGGACTGATGTCAATACTGCTCGGTTAAGGAATATTGTAGGTTGGGTTGACGGAACCCAAACCCAACGTCAAGTTGCTCTTTTTTGTTGGGTTGCGCTGTCGCTTAACCCAACCTACACATAAGGGTTTTGATCTTCTAACCGAGTAGTATTGGGACTGATGTTATTTGGATTGTAAACGTGAGATGGAAGGCAAGATTGATAAGTAGTTAAGCCTATTTTTTCTCTATTTTGTCTCTATTTATTGTTTAAGCTGCGAGAAAAAATATTCAGAAAAATAATGATTTCCCCAAAAGACTACCATCTTAATATCTAAGATAAGTAATTCTAAGCAAATAAAATTTAATTATTTGCTTAGTTTTTTATTTGGGGATCACTTCATTTACAAATAGCAAATGCCAACATACTCCGCATTATATTTTTGCCAAAATACTCAATTTGTTGAATAGTTTTCCTGATATCTACTTCTGTTGTCGAGGGATTAATTGTACACATACGTAGAACAGTACAATTTTTGAGTTTAGTTGAACTCACGAATGCTAAACCGTCTGCAGTCATTTTGTCCACAATCTTGTGATTTATTGTATCTATTTCTTGTACAGAAAAATTGTATTTTGGGACATAGCGAAAAGTTACGATACCTAGTTGAGCAGGAGTTACAACTTCCAAGTAATCTGATTCTCTCAAGATTTTTTCGGCTAGTTCAGCGAGCATAATTCCCTGTTCCACTGCTTTTTGGAATACTTCAAGTCCAAAAACTTTGAGTGACATCCAAAGTTTAAGTGCACGAAAACTACGAGATAACTGAATTCCATGGTCATAGAAATTGATTTCTTCTTGCTCTGGTTCTGTATCACTCAGATATTCAGGTCGCATACAAAATGTTTCTTTCAGCCATTCCCTGTTACGTATTAGTAAACAACCAGCTTCATAAGATTGAAATAGCCGCTTATGAGGATCTAATGAAATCGAATCACAAAATTCTAACCCTCTCAATAGAGAGCGTCCTTTATCACATAAGATTGAACCTACCCCATAAGCACCATCAACATGTAACCATAGTCCCTCTTCTGAAGAAAGATCTGCTATTTCATAAAGCGGATCTATGGCACCAGTATTAGTTGTACCTGCATTAGCAATTATACAAAAAGGAAATCTTCCTGCAAGCCGATCTTTGGCTATTGCACATTTAAGATCTGATAACCTCAAGCGAAAATTTTTGTCTGAAGGTAACTTATTGATCTGTGTATGATCGAAGCCTAATATACGCACGACTCTTTCAATTGATGAATGAGTTTGATCTGAGCAGTAAATGACCGCGTTCTGAACTTTATCCTGAAGCTTTACATGGCGTGCAACAGCAAGTGCTGTGAGATTTGCCTTTGTTCCACCGCTTACAAATAATCCTCCAGCTGTAACTGGTAAACCACATAATTGTCGTAACCAATCTATTGTAATCAGTTCAATTTCTGCTGCTCCTGAAGCCCCTTGGTATGAACCAGCAAACACATTAAACCCAGATGCTAAAGCATCAGCCATAACACTCACAAAGTTATTGGGGCTGGGAACATAAGCGAAAAAGCGTGGATGATCGTGGTGCATAAGATTGCTGAAAACATTTTTTTGTAACTGTTCGATCGCAATCTGAGGACTAACTCCTTTTATAGGTATTGATTCATGTATTTTTTTTCTCAGTTCCGAAGCTTCTGCTGTATTCACTACAGGCTTTTTGTGTACACTTTCAAAGTGATCGATAATAATATCCATCACCTGGTAACCTAAAATTTGCATCTCTTTTCGAGATAGCTTCAGAAAATCATTAGAGGTAGCTATTGCACTATTCATGAAATTAATCCAATCAACTAGTTATAAAACAGCAATTCAATTTCTATGTAGCTTCTTAATTCACATCTTGCACCATAAAATTATTGAGAAAATCAGAGCCTGAAATCCTTATTTTACCGTAGGGTGGGCACTGCCCACCTTACCCTTATTGAGAAGGTGCAAGATATGTGTTAAGGCATTTCCAAGTAATAAAATATCCAGCTTTCGGTTCCGTTTGAAAGACGGAATCCCAGTTACTCTAGGTTTTGTACAAAATATATTAGAACGAGCTAGATATTTTATTTTTTTGATATCCCTAAGCTGATATTTTCTGGCGATTTTTGTCAATATGTTCAGCTAATTTCGCTATAGTTGGTACTTCAGTGAAAATATGCAGGGGTAATTCTATTTCAAAAGCTTGACGTAACTGGGCAATGACTCGGATAGCAATCAGAGAATATCCCCCTAATTCAAAAAAGTTATCGTAGATACCAACTTGTTCAATTTTTAAAATTTGACTCCAGATATTGGCGATCTGTTCTTCCACAGAATTACGAGGAGCAACAAAGGTAGATTCTAGTTGAGGTCGTAATTTATCCGGTGCTGGTAGGCTATGACGATTAACTTTGCCATTGGGAGTTAGTGGAAAAGCATTTAATACCAGATAGGCACTAGGAAGCATATAATCTGGTAGTTTATCTTTGAGAAAGTGACGCAAATTGGTAAGGCTGAGAGTTTCTTGATTTTCTTCCCTTACCTGTTGCTGAAAAACTATATAAGCCACTAACTGCTGATCTTCTAATCTGTCTCTTCTGGCAATTACTATAGTTTCTCGAACCATTGGATGCTGACTGATCACATTTTCGATTTCTCCTAGTTCGATCCGAAAACCACGGATTTTTACCTGATAATCAAGGCGACGTAAATATTCAATATTTCCATCAGGCAAATATTTGACTAAATCACCTGTTTTATACAATCTTTGGGAATTATGAAGGTTGAATTGGGATTTCTCTTTTAATTCTAAAAGATTTGCATCCGAAGCATCGGTTCCAGATCCCATATTCTGAAAAGGATTAGGTACAAATTTTTGTTTTGTTAGCTCCGGACGGTTCAGATAACCTCTGGCAATTTGTACGCCACCAATATGCAATTCCCCAGGAACACCAATAGGAACTGGTTGAAGATAAGAGTCTAAAATGTAAAGTTGAGTATTAGCAATCGGAAGACCAATGGGAACTTTTCTCAAACTACTTTCTCGTTGACATTTCCAGTGGGTGACATCAATTGCTGCTTCTGTTGGACCATAGAGATTGTGTAATTCACATTCCAAGCGTTCAAAGAAGCGTTCTTGAAGTTTCCAAGGGAGTGCTTCACCACTACAAATGACTCGCTTTAAGCAATTGCAATGTTCTAAATTTTGCTCTTCTAGAAAAACTTGCAGCATAGAAGGAACAAAATGCAGAGTAGTAATTTTTTGCTGGATAATCAAGTTAACTAAGTAAGTGCTATCTTTGTGTCCTTCTGGTTTAGCAACCACCAAACAGGCTCCAGCTAGTAGCGGTAAAAAGAACTCCCATACTGAGACATCGAAGCTAAAAGGAGTTTTTTGGAGAACACGATCGCTACTGTCGAGTTTATAAGTGTCTTGCATCCAGAGCAAGCGATTACAAATGCCCTGATGAGTGTTCATCGCTCCCTTGGGCTTTCCGGTTGAACCAGAGGTATAAATTACATAGGCTAGATTATCTGATGTTAAGCTGCTTCGGAGATTTTCTGACTGTTGTGAGGCTATTTTCTGCCAGTCTTTATCTAAACAAATTACCTGCGCTTGGTGAGTAGGAAGTTGATTCAACAAATCTTGCTGAGTTAGTAAAACTGGAACTTGGGAATCCTCCAACATATAAGCCAAGCGCTCTGGGGGGTAATCTGGATCTAATGGAACGTAAGCCCCACCCGCTTTGAGTATTCCTAACAGTCCGACCACCATTTCTAGAGAACGTTTTGCACAGATACCGACTAAGGTCTCTGGTTGGACTCCCAGACGTTGTAAGTAACGTGCTAATTGATTGGCTTGAGAATTCAGTTGTTGGTAAGTTAGTTGTTGACCTTCAAATACTACTGCGATCGCTTCAGGTGTTCGATCCACCTGTTCTTCAAATAACTGATGAATGGATTTATTCAGGGGATAATTTACTTTTGTATCATTCCACTCTACCAATATCTGATGACGTTCTGGTTCCGTCAAAATAGGTAATTCTGAAATCTGTTGCTCTGGATTAGCAACTATGCCCTCCATCAAAATTTGCAGATGACCTGCCATCCTTGAAATAGTAGCTTCATCAAATAAATCTGCATTGTACTCAAAACAGCCCTTAATTCCCTCTGGCGTTTCTCTTAATTCAAGAGCTAAATCAAAATTAGCACTTACATTGCTAGACCCCATAGATTCTAGCACTAGCTCTGGAATAGGTTCAAGCACCAAGTTAGAAAATTCCTGAACTGAAACACTATTCTCCTGAAAACTAAACATCACCTGGTGTAGAGGCGAAAAGTTCTGATTTTTATCAATCTGTAGTTCTTCAACTAGCTTTTCTAATGGTAACTCCTGATGGGCTTTTAAAACTATCTTACTTACCTGTTCAAGTAACTCTCGGAAACTCAGGTTTCCTCGGAGATCGGTGCGTAGCGCAAAAGAATTAGTAAACAACCCAATCGAATCTTGAGTGCCAAATTCCCATCGACTGGAATCAGGAGAGACAATGATTATTTCTTCCTGTTGACAATAACGATAGAGCAGAATTTTAAACGCTGTCAATAAAGTCATGAACAAGGTGACATTTTCTCGCTGACTCAGTGTTTTGAATGCTGCAGTTAAAGTCTGGGGTAGTAATAGAGATAAACTAGCTTTTTGGTACTTATTTAACGATTGTCGCGGATGGTCAGTAGGCAATTGTAGCATTGGTAATTGCTCATTTAATTGATGTTTCCAGAAGTGAAGTTTGGAATGTAAAACTTCGCCTTGAAATCTTTGGTGTTGCCATTGAGTAAATTCAGAGTATTGCTTTGGAGGTTCTGGTAGTGGGGAGGGTTTATTCTGAGAAAAAGCATCATAAAAAGTAGCAATTTCTCGAAAAAATACATTGAGGCTCTCTCTATCGAAAATTATCTGATGTACAGTAAAGAGCAGCACATTTTCATCTGGAGCTAAACACAGGAGTTTAGCACGCCACAACAGTTTTTGTGTTAGCTCAAAAGGTTCATAAAATTCTCTACCAGCATATTGTCGGACTTCGTTATCCTGCTGTTTTCGAGAGAGGTTTTGCAGGTTTATAAGTGGCAGAGTAACATTTATTTCTGAGGAAACAACTTGCTTGGGTGTTCCATCAACTGACTCAAAAGTAGTTTGCAGGATTTTATGGCGCTTACATACTGCATTTATGCTCTTCTCCAGGATACTTATATCAAGTAAACCGCGAATACGACAAGCTACCGAAATATTATAAGTTGACTTTTTGGGTTCTAGTTGGTGGGCGAGAGACCAAAGATGTTGTTGAGCGAAAGACAAGGGAATGGAGGGAGATTTATTACTCATGAAAATAAATTCCTTTCTCTATTTTTTGGATTTAGATTATATAGTTAGCACTTATGCCTTCAGGAACGAGATCATCAAGACCTCAAAATTTTTTATTTTCCCAAATCTTCTTTTTAAAGAAGACCTTTTATAAGTCCTGATAATCATAGAAAAGAAGGCATTGCTGTTAAATAATCCTCGATTGATTGTTCCATAATAGGCATCTTGTGAAAACTAAGATTTGATATTAGTGATCGTACATCTTGCACCTGAATCAGAAACCGGGTTTATTGATAATATTGACCTGTCAAAACCCTAATTTTTCGTTGCTAAACCCGGTTTCTCAATGCTTGTTGAGAATGGTACAAGATATGACTTATCCCAGAGGTCTAATTTGTGGCTGGAAATCTTTGCTTGGTGTGGGTAGTTCCGGGAAATTATAG
>JASJCJ010000043.1 GCA_030066045.1 Calothrix sp. MO_167.B12 | reverse complement strand
GTTGAAGAATGTAGACGCAACAGCGGCTTGGAGCAGAGTAACCCAACACCAGTAAAGCTTTGTTGGGTTTCCCTACCGCTCAACCCAACCTACATTTTTAGGCGTGTCAGTCCACTAGGTGTTTTCTACGTGTTTTCAGCACTCGCGTAGGCTACACCAACTGAAAGCACCCCTCTTCTTGGCACCCCGCCGGTGAGGTTTTATATTTTATTTGACCCAATTACTTATAGCCCATTTTGCTTATGTGCAAAATACGCTCGTTGATATTGATGATACTTCTTCGCCGCCATCCCCATACCGAGAAATCCCCAAAACACCACACCAGCCAGGGAAATCATCAAACTACTAAAAATTAACTGAAAGACAATCGCCACACTAATAGAGCGGGAAGCACTGGCAAAGGAATCACTACGTCCTTCACTACCTTGAAATAATTCATATAATATCAACAAAATCGAACCCAGGTAAGGAATTGCCCCAAACCAACCTAAGGAGAAAAACGTATCTAAAATACCACTATCCAAAACAATTTGAATTAACTTCCCATCCCTATCAACCATCCAAGTACCACCAATTCCATTCCCAAACACCTTCGATAAAGCTATGTTGAGATTCTTTTCATAATTATGCGAGCGATCGCTAAAACTCTGATCCTGTTCTATATTAGTAAAAGTCTCAAAGCGATCGCTAATTACTTCAGAAAATGGTTCAATATTTATCAAGGGCACCACACACAATGCCATTACCAAAATAGTCACCATCAACCGCATTTGCAACCTAGGCTTGAGATTCGTCAGCAAGAAAACCACCCCCACCAACCAGCCTCCCCAAGCAGCACGCGCCATACTCAGCAAAAATGCCAAGTAACCCGCCACAGAAGCAAAAATTCGCAGGAAATGTTGACTGCTGAATAATAATATTAATCCCGCCATCATCACCAAGGCAAAGGGTCCAGGTGAATTCATGGTACTCCACACCCGAATCCCTAAAGGTTCAGGATCGCCAAAGGTGGTAAGCTTAGTTTGGAGCAGCCAAAATTTATCCCATTCTGGTGCAATAAGATACTGTAAAATACCGTATATCCCCGTAATAAATGTCCCCCATAGAAAGACATTTTGGATATTTCGTCGATATTGGAGATAGTCGCGCCAATTCACAAATAAATGGAAACCGAACAGAATGGGGGTGAGCCAGTCTAGGGTAGTACGAAAGACTAGCATTTTATCAAAGTAAATTAGTCCTACCAGAAACCCATAACAGACGCTAAAAATCGCCATGACAAAAGGGAAACCACCCATGCGGTAAGACTTGGGTAGGTACTTGATAAAGGTAATGCCAGTAATCAGGGTGACTAAAAATGGTGCCAGGAGAATAATATTAGGATCTGTCCAACCACTACGATAATCTACAGCGCGGCGTACCAAAGGAGTCAGAAACCAAATCCACCAAGTAAACCCTAAGTAAAGAATCGGATAACGCCAGTATAAAAACAAGCCCACAATCAAAGATGTGAGGGGAAACAATGGGCGAATAATACTCCCAGCACCAACAATAATACAGGCAATTGTTAACAGAATAAATCCTCCAATCGCTAACCAACCTAAAGTTGATTGCTGTTGGGGATAGGTAGGAATATTTGGGTAATCAGGGGAAAAAGGTTGTCTGAAAGTCATTCAATTTTGAGATGATGGTTGGTGGTTGTTAGTTGTTAGTTGTTAGTTGTTAGTTGTTAGTTGGTGGTTGTTAGTTGACGGTTGACGGTTGACGGTTGACAGTCTTTAATTCATCATTCCTTCCCTCCTTCCCTCCTTCACTCCTTCCCTCCTTCACTCCTTCACTCCTTCCCTCCTTCACTCCTTCCCTCCTTCCCTCCTTCCCTCCTTCACTCTTTCACTCCTTCCCTCCTTCACTCTTTCACTCCTTCCCTCCTTCACTCCCCACACTCCCCACACTCCCCACACTCCCTCATCCCTCTTCTCTGCGCCTCTGCGCCTCTGCGTGAGACAAATCAAAAAACCCAATCCTATGCATATCTCGCCAACTACAAAAACCTTGCCAACGTCCCTCCACAGAAGCCAACCACTTCTTACTAGCCAAACTCCTCTGACTGGGAAATAAACGCAACCATTGAACCAAACCCAACGCATCCCTAGTTCCCACCAACATCGCCCAAATCAGGAATACTACCCTTTGTAGGGGAGAAAAATACTCCAACAACCCCAAAGTTTCATTATGCACCGCATTAATAAAAGCAACTTGGTGAAACTGCTGTCGCTTATCCTCATCAAAACGCTGTGCAGGATAATGATTTACCCGTACTTGAGGATCGTAAATCAACTTCCACCCCAATCGTTTCAATGCCAAACAGAATGATAATTCAAAATGTACCTGTGCCCCCGTACCATGCATTCTCTCATCAAAACGCAAATTAGTTATTGCATGAGTCCGAAAACTCATATTCACTCCCTTGAGTACATCAACTTCCCTGACTTCTCCCACTCCCCAGTGATGATTACCAATCACTCTTCCAAACCATTGCACTCTTCCCACTACCTGACGACAACCATCATCTAACTGATTGTGTTGATAAATCCAATCCCTTCCCCCCACAGCACCAATGCCAGTATCATGGGTAAAGCGATCGCTAATTCTTGCTAACCAAGTAGGATGGGGGGCCGCATCATCATCGGTAATGGAAACAATATCCCCCTTCACTGCTGCTAATCCAGCATTGAGAGCAGCTACCACCCCTGGAACCGACACTGTCACAGTCTCCAATTGTAGGGTTCCAGGGTCAAATTCTGACAGAAATTGCCAGGTTTCCGTATCCGTATCCCGAACTACGACAATTACCTGAAAAGCCGGTTGCGTTTGGGCTTGAATTGCCAAAAGACAACATGATAAATCTAGGGGACGGCGATAAGTTGGAATCAGAACGGTGTTCTTCATTTGTGATATGAAATCCGGGTAAACAGTTATTATAAAAGCTCGCGCATTAGATGCACGGAGTGCATCTCTGGTTAGGGGAAGAAAAAAAGGCGCAAAGAAATCTGCAAAATTTTTATCGTAACTAATTAAACGGACATTGGATGATTCAACTCCTCAAATAAATCCACATAGGTTCGCGCCATATTTTTCCAGCTATGTTGTTCAGCAATACCCCGCGCTGCTTTTCCCATACTCTCCATCAGAGGGGAATTATCAACTAAGGATGACATAGCTGTACTTAAACCATCGATATCATTGCAATCTGATAAAACTATCCCCGCTTCCGGGGTGACTAATTCCGCACCACCAGTAGCAGTAGCGGTAATTACGGGCAATCCAGAAGCCATCGCCTCCAATAACACCAGGGTGCAAGCTTCGTAGCGGGAGGGAAAAACAAATACATCTGCTGCCCGCATAATTTCGGCTATATCCCGACGATAGCCGAGAAAATGTACCCGTTTGGTTAATCCCAAGGAAGCAGCTAACCTAGGGAAAGGACTACCCTGGGTACTCCCTACCACCGCTAAATGTAGATGGGGAACTTTCACCAAAGCGTGAAGGACAGTATCTAAGTTTTTTCTAGTTGTGCGAATATCCCCTGCAAATAGTGCCAAGGGTACATTCTCTGGTAAACCTAATTCAGTGCGGCAACTGCTGCCAGGGAAAAATTCTGCTAAATCTACACCATTAATAATTGTGCGTATTTTGGTAGATGGTACGCCAATGCCAATCAATTCATCCTTTACCTTCTGGGATACAGCTACAATCACTTTAGCTTGTCGAAAAGATTGTTTTTCCCAAGTAGTATTTATAGCTGTATAAAACCATTGATAAGCACCATATAAATCCCGACGGATACGGGAAATGTGAGCAGGGGATTTTAACCAAGAACTGTGAACGAAGTGTACCGCATTCACATCTGCGCTACTATTTGTAATTGCACCATTGACTTGAATCACATCAAACTCTTGATGATTTTGGCGCAACCAAGCAGCACTTTTCTGAGCAAAAAATAAATTCCGTAGCAACTCTGTGGGAATACCCTTAACAGGAATATAAACCCCTATAGCATCTGTTTTAACTTGAATTTCTGGTGCTATTTCACTAGCGACTAAAGTTAATTTATGACCACGATTGATAGCTTCTTTAATTACTTCATAATTAACCCTTCCTTGGCCATCTCCTTTTTGGAACTTATGGTTAATAATGCATAGTTTCACATAACACCTCTAAATATTCTCATAATCTGGCGTTGCATAATTGAAATATGAATTACTCCCTTGTCGGTGTAAGATTACCTATATTCTAAACCTCTCTATCCTCTGTGTTTTCTGCGACTCTGCGGTTTTTGAATCAGTAACTTCGTGTCCTTTGCGTCTTTGTGGTTCATACTTCATCCTTTTATTCCACAACGTCTATTTACAAATTAAAACTCACCAATTTCATACTTGTTTAGAAGTTCCTAGGAAATGATGAGCCACAAGACGAGGAGCATAGCTCAAGGTAAGAGCCGCCAAAGTTCTGAAATTAAACTTCTGTTGATTAATTGCTTTCCAAATATAGTATCGAGCTGCCTTTACCTGTTCAATTCTAAGTAAGCCAATTGCTAAAGTAGTATGAGCTTCTAACCACTTTTTCCGGAAATATTTGTGAAACTCTTTAAGCTTTGTATCCTCTATAAATCGGTGATAACAAAAAATTTCACTTTTAGCTTTGCGGATTTTAGCTTGAGCATCCCGGTGTCCACTGAGCATAGTGTCTGTATATAAGTGCTCTCTATATCTAGTTAACTTTTCTGTAATATAATAAGCTCCATAACTAGAAGTACAACAAAGGTAAGTTAAGTATAAATCCCACATACCACCAACTTCTGGGGGAATATTATCCCAATTGACAAACTCTCGACGAATTAAGCAAGCAGCAGCAGTTGGTATAGATTTATCGATGAGAGCAATTCTTGAAAATGGTTGATAAATCCCTTCTGAAAGTAGATGTCGTTGATAAGATTTTGTATATCTTGACGTTGCCACATCATCAATATTACCTTCCTCATCGATGATGTATTGGTCACAAAAAGCCAAGATAGAATTGGGATGGGCTTCTAAATGGGGGACTAACTTGGCTAAAAAATCTGGTTCCCAAATATCATCATCATGTAAACTAGCAATATATTTGCCCCGTGCCATTTTAAAGCCATGGATTTGATTGGCAAACATACCAATATTTTGGGGATGTTGCCAATATTTAATCCGGGAATCTAGGAATGATTCTACTATCTCTTGGGTATCATCAATACTACAATTGTCAGAAATAATAATCTCTATATTTTGATAGGTTTGGTTAATAGCACTATCAATGGCTTGTTGTAGATAGTGGCAACGGTTATAGGTGGGGATAATAACACTAACTAAAGGTTGTTCTAGTTCTATATTGGGTAGCATATTTGGTAATTTACATTTCTCTATGAAGTTGCGCTGAATATTTCAGTTAATAAAGCTCACGCATTAGACGCACGGAGTGCGGCTTCCCGCAGGGTAGACGCTAAGGCACAAAGAAGAGGGATGAGGGAGTGTGGGGAGTGTGGGGAGTGTGGGGAGTGTGGGGAGTGAAGGAGGGAAGGAGTGAAGGAGGGAAGGAATGATGAATTAAAGACTGTCAACCGTCAACCGTCAACCGTCAACTATCAACTAACAACTAACAACTAACAACTAACAACCATCATCCCATCACTTTCCTTACATCTCATACTGAGTTTTATGATACTGCCAGAGTTTACCTCGCAGTTTAAGCAACTCTTGATAATTACCCTGTTCCACAATTCGTCCATGTTCTAAAACCACCACCTTATCAGCCTTGGCAATGGTAGAAAGACGATGGGCGATGGCAATTACAGTTCTCCCCACCGCTAATTTTTCCAGGGATTCTTGAATTAACTTCTCAGTCATAGAATCCAAAGCACTGGTAGCTTCATCTAAAATCAAAATCTCTGGATTCTTCAACAAAGCACGGGCAATGGCAATTCTTTGACGCTGTCCTCCCGATAAAAGTACCCCGCGATCGCCTAAAATACTATTAAAGCCTTCTGGCATTTCGTGAATAAAATCAATGGCATTGGCTAGTTGTGCTGCTTGTTCAATTTCTGCTTTCGTTGCACCCACTGTTCCGTAGGCAATATTATTCCACACAGAATCATTGAAAATAAATGTATCCTGACTGACAACAGCTATCTTGTCACGTAGGGAGTTGATTTCTAACCGTCGTATATCCACCCCATCCACAGAGATAATTCCGTCGGTAACATCATAAAAGCGGGGAATTAAATCTGCCAGGGTAGTTTTTCCTGCACCAGTACCTCCTACTAGAGCAGTCATTTTTCCCCGTTCAATACTTAAGGTAATATTCTGCAAAACCAGATGTTTGGCATCATAACCAAAATCGACAGATATTAAATCTATGCCTTGTTTTAACCCTGGGAAATTAATTGCACCGTTTTGAAAATAAACTTTATTTTCCGTTCTTAATAGCTCCTGAATATTAGCTATTGAGCCTTGTAGAGTACTAATGAATGCCATAGTCGCATTCACATCCTGCATAATTGGTACTAAGCGGAATAATACAAAGAAAAATGTCAATAACGAAGCAACTTCTAAACTGCCAGCAACTACATACCGACTAAAAGCTAAAATAATCATACTTACCAAAACGGTAGTAGCTACACCCTCCGCAAATGGCTTAATTAAAGTCCATGTCAAGGCGACTTTCTTAGAAGCACTAACTATATTTTCACTGGCTTGATAGTAACGCTGACGCTCAAAATCCTGGGTAGAAAATGCATGGACGGTACGAATTCCTTGCAGAAATTCCATTGCTGTGGACGTAAATTTACCATTCGCAACTGACAGGCCAAAACTTTTTTCCCGAATTTTGGCATTCAAAGTTTTAAAACCAACACCTAACAGTGAGAATAATAATACTGAAATTATTGTCAATTGCCATGAAATCATTAACATGGATACCAAATAGACAATAATAGTTAATGTTCTAGTTAATAAAAATGACGCTCCACTAAAACCCTGTTTAACTCTCTCAATTTCTGTAGTTAGGGTATTTAATATTTCACTAGAACGATTTTTTTGAAAATAGTTAATAGGCAGAGATTGTAATTGTTCAAAGATTTGTTTACGGAGGCGATCGCCAAGATTTAATTGAGCTATTTCCGTATTCAATTGCGCTAAATAATTAAACCCAGCTCGCACCCAAGTTGTACATAAAATTAGGAGTGATATTCTATATAAACGACTAATTGCGGATGTATTAACTCCTAAAATCCAAGTATCAAACCAATTGATTCCAATCTGAAATGGTTCTGCATTAGGAGTAGTTAATTTTTGCAAAAAAGGAAGGAGTAAACCAATACTAACCCCTTCAAAAGCAGCAGCAATTATAGAAAATAGTAAGGCGAAAATGGCAACTTGCCGAAAATATTTAAACTCCCGCAAAATCAAATAATTATTTCGCCATACACTTGTATGTGTCAGTATATTTCTAAAAATATTTGGCAAAGGTCTATAAATTTTAGCATCCATATTTTTCATTTATAATGAACTTCTATTAATACATCAACATTTATCTAGAAATACTCTGATACGAATCCGGTTTGATTGTTGGTTGCATAAAATGAGGTACTTGTAGGGTGAGTTATACTAAAAGCACTCCCATCAAAAAGATTACTGGATAGTGCAGTACTCTCAGGAATACCACACCCTACTTGTTTTAAGCGCAAGCGCAGGCTAAATCAACAAAAATCAAATGTTAATCCTATATATGTTGCGAACCCATTTTCCCACTTTATCCCAATAATATGGCAATTTTTTTTGACTACTTTAATCAAACAAATAACTACTATTGAAGTAGTGAATTCCTCAGCATATCAAGTCTGGTAAATGCAAATACAATTAAACTTCATCCATATTGAAAACTGGAGTTGATAATTATTATGTGTCTGACGACCCTCCATAGATACAGAGCGATTTGCAGCCGGCTAATGTTTCTCGCAAAGTAGCAATGCCAAAGTCCTATGATAAAGCTACATTTTTCAAGACAGATGAAGTTTAAGCCTATAGTAACTACAGAGTTTGACTATCTATATTTAATACCTTTGAATGCCAATCAATCTGATATAAATTGATAATTCCCGGCATTTGATTTAACTGTTTTTGCTCTGCATCAGACAAATTAACTACATCTGTCAAACTCCAACAATTAGAACCAACTAACATCATTTCACCCCGAAGTACATTCAGTAACTGAGGTAATTTATCAATACCATATTTATGCATTAACTTGGCAATAATGATAATATTTTTTTGTTTCCTATTGATACACATACCCTTATCGGTAGAGATAACAATATCATCTGATACCCCGTAGTTGTTATTCGTAATACAAAACTTCATTAATCTAAACAATTTACCACGTTTTCCTACTCGCCATTCATAAGTAAACAGTGAGTTCTGGCAATAAAATTGCATCCATAAAGTTAGTGCTAAAATAAATGGCATTAACCCCATAAATAATATCAAAGCTAATAACCAATTAGTTGATTGTTGTAACCATTGCCCAAACAGACTAATTATTGTATTGCTTCTATTTATATGAGGGATGCGTAAATATATTGGTTTATTAGCTTCCTGACAAGCATCAGCCCATAATTTTAACTTTTCTTCACCCAAACCTGTATCTATACGAACTAAATTCACTGGAGAATGTTTTAAACAATCTGCCAAAGATGGTTGTAAATCTAATCGATAAAGATATGTATAATTCAAACTTTCAGTAGATTTTACTAATAATTGATTTCTGCGCCATATAAGTACATAACCCTCGTTTATATCCTGTTTGACAGCATGACTTGTAGTCTGAAAATTGTCAATAATTGAGGTATTCATATTTTGGATTATCCGGTGAAGTGAGAATTTACCAAAGTTAAATGAAATGCGATCGCGATTATTTTTGGTAATCTTATTTGCCTTTTTACTACAAGTTTAATTCCCAATATAATTTCCCAAGTTTAATTTGCATAAATATCCCAATATTTATTTAATAAATCTATCTGTCATTGAAATAATAATTCTCTACTTGTTCCAAATCAAATACCATAGCTGCACCAAAACAGTAGACAGCTTAATTCAACTCTTACTTTGAAAATTGATTACGGAAATCTAGATGCTTGTCATCAATACTCAACTAGATAATTTTATTTTTTATTAATTGCGATAATTCCATCTAATTGCTTTGTATGCACAAAAAATACTCAACTCCACTCCTTAAAAAATATCACCTGTTTAATCTTGAAGGAATTCCATACATACTAGGATATAAGACGATTTCTCAACCAAATTACTATCAAGAGATTCTTCACAGACTCTTTAAATAATTAAATTATTTGACTTGAATATGAAGACAGTATTAATCTTCAACCAATATCTCTTTCAGCATACAAAATGTAGCCTCCTTAACCATAAAAGTACGTGGAAATTCAAGATTATCTCACGCACAGATTTAAATTGTCTGCAATAAACATATTTTTTGATCAACAACACAATAAATTAGCATTTACTAGCCTACTTTTGGCAAGCTTTATCTATACTCCTAGGGGTTTAAAACCCCATCCTCTAAGGGTTGTTTGTTTTGTGTTGGGGTTTAAATCCCCATTACAAAACGTAATTACGAATTACGAATTACGAATTGTTTATTCCTATAGCCTCACCCTTTCAGGGTGTAGGTGCAAGATATCAGTAAGTGGAGATGATATTACAGCTCTTTGCAGGTAAATGAAGGATTAGCCTACATAATAAAAATCTTCTGGGATAGGCATCCCTGCCCGTCCGAATGTATAGTGCTACGCGCAAGTAATAAGTAATAAGTAATGAGTAATAAGTTTACTATTCATAGGTTTGCTGCATTCAACAATGTCCACGCCCTAATTGCGTAGTGCTATACTTCACTAAGATGAAATATGCTATATTTCGTCAGCTAACGAGAGAAATCGGGTTGATTCCCCCAGTAAAAAACCCAGTTTCTCAAATTATTCTTCAACTACTGGTTGTAGTTTTAATTGATTCCGTTGATTGTAGGGAACATAACTATAGTTAGAGTTAGAAGCTTCATTCGCCACCACCCCAATCAAATTTAAACGATTTAATATCTCTGTTGCTTGAGCTAGCTGGGTACGACTTACCTTACCCATACTGGCTATCATGACTACACTTTGACAACATGAGGCAGTTAATAAAGCATCTACTAACCCCAAAACGGGAGATGCATCAACAATCACCAAATCATAAGTTTCTTCAAATTCTGACATTAATTCTACCATGCGAGGCGAACTCAACAGATGGGCTGGGTCCGTAGGGATTGGTCCGGCTGTTAAAATATCAATATAAGATGAACCTGAAGATGGAACACTGATTTGATTTGCTGATGTGACTTCTGTAGTTAATAAAGTAGAAAGTCCTTGTTCATTGGGAAGTTCTAGCTGTTTGTGCAAATTGGGAGCACGCAGGTTTGCATCAATCAGCAATACTTTTTTGTGTAAACGAGCCGCACTCATAGCTAACCCCAACGCCATTGTTGATTTTCCTCGATCCTCAATAGCTGCAGTAATCATCAGAGATTTGAACTTAGAGTCAAGACTCATGAGTTCAATATTTTTATAGAGCAAATCTAGAGATTCCCACCGAGGTGTAGATTGCAAAACTTGAATAGTTTGGGATGCTGTTTCCGATGATTTACCATCAGGTAGTTGCATCAATGAATCTGGGGATTGATTCAGGGATAATTTGGGAATAGCACCTAACACCGGCAAGGAAATTCTTTCTTCAATCTCTGCTGTAGTGCGTACAGAATCATCAGATGCATCTCTGACAAAGGCAGTAATACTTCCCAACATTAATCCTACCACTCCCCCTAGTAACAGGTTTTGTCGTAGATTGGGGCCTATTTTCATTCCCAATAGGGGTTCTTCTACCACCTGCCAATCAAATCCCCCTTTTGACAATTCTTGCCTAAGTTCTTGTTCTGCTTTCAAAAGCTGCTGTAGTCGTTCCCGACTTAATTTTACCTGGGGGCTGAGGCGACTATATTCAGCCAAAATCGTGGGAAATTGTTTAATTGTTGTCCTTAGCGACTCCTCTTTTTTGACTAAACCTTGGTCCCGCGCTCGCAAAGCTAATATATTGGTTTGGGTTTCTACAAGTTCTTTGGCAAGATTAAGATCGATTTCACCCAATTGTCCTTTTTGGAGAATATTTAGATTTGAAGTTGTGGTTTTTACTCCCCCTAAAGTTCTTGACACTTCTTTTTGTAATAATCTTACCTGACTATTGCGCTGCTCAATCAACTTTCTTACCTGAGGCGTACCATCCGTAAACCGCAATCTTTGTTGAGCTAAAGCCAATTCTGTTTTTTGGATTTCGTTGAGTAATCCTTGGTAGCGGGTAGATTGACTCAGACGAGAGGAAATCAGGGCATTTTGGGGCGTGCGTTTGAGTTGTTCTTGTAAAGAATTGTAACGAGCGATCGCTTCTTCATACTGAGAGCGGGTAGAACGTCGTTCCTGTTGAATTTTATTCAGAGCATCTTCTAGAGCTTGTGCTTGGGATTCCGGGTTAATTAGATTCTTACTTCTGCGAAATTTCTGTAAATTAGCTTCAGCAATTCTCACCTCATTTTTAACCTGTTTTAATTGATCTCGAATAACTTTTAGACCTTTTTTTAATCGTTCTTCTTGTTGTTTTTTGTTGTAATCAAGGTAAACTTGCCGAACAGCTTCTAGG
The DNA here is from genome assembly GCA_030066045.1 of Calothrix sp. MO_167.B12. Lineage (GTDB taxonomy): Bacteria > Cyanobacteriota > Cyanobacteriia > Cyanobacteriales > Nostocaceae > Calothrix_A. Next base: position 27,145 of record JASJCJ010000043.1, on the reverse strand, counting down.
ACTTTTTGGGTTTTAACTGGATCTTTATCTGTATATTCTGCCAAAAATATTTTAGTTGCAACATTATCTTCTTTATCTCTGATTTGAGTTAAAACAAAAGAGCGTTGCATTTTTTGGAAACTCATATCTGGATAATCAGCTTGTAATTCCTGAATAGCTTTTTGAATTAGTCCAGATGTCCGCATTAAGTTTAATTGAGTGACTGTATCTACAACAAAATAAGCATCTGTAAATTCTTTTTGTTTGCCAAAACCCTCTTTTTGATCTCGACCTCGATAATTAGACTCCACGAGTATTTGCATGGAGCTTTTATAAATAGGTTTGGTAAAAATAGTCATAATCCCAGCAATACCAACTGTGGTTATAAATATAGCTAATAACCAAGGTAATCTACGAATTAAAACTGCAAACAATTGTCCATAGCCAGGTTCTTTATCCATCCCAGGATTAGCTTGGGTATTTGAATTAGTATGAAGCACTTTTTTATCTCTCAACTTCAAAAATATGGTTACTATTTATAATAGGGAACCGGGAACAGGGAATAGGGAACAGAAAAAGTTATACTTTCATGCTTGACGGTGTACGAAGTTCATTTTGACTGCCTCCTAACTTGAAAATAGTTGTTAGTTGTTAGTTGTTAGTTGTTAGTTGACAGCTTAGGTGTGGGAGCCGCACTCGAGATATTTTCATGGGCAGGTTGTGAGATTGTCTTGTGGGGGGCTAGCTTGAAAATAGGCAACAGGCAACAGGCAACAGGCAACAGGTAACAGGTATTTTCATCCTTGGTTATGTACAAAAGTTCATGAGGGGCTAGCTTGAAAATAGGGAGTGAAGGAGGGAAGGAGTGAAGGAGTGAAGGAGTGAAGGAGTGAAGGAGTGAAGGAGTGAAGGAGTGAAGGAGGGAAGGTGTGAAGGAGGGAAGGTGTGAAGGAGTAGGGGCGGGGTTTCCCCGCCCAGAGTGAGGGAATTATTTTTATCCTTGGTTGTGTACCAAAGTTCATAAGGGACTAACTTGTAAATAACCTCATAAATAACCTCACCCTAACAAGAGCGGACATCCCTCTCCTTAATAAGGAGAGGGAAAGATTTTTGCATAGCAAAAAGCGAGGGTGAGGTTTTTCATAGACAGTAGTAAAATTTTTTCATCAGCACTACCTCCTGTCTGATTCAATAACCAAAAAATAGACTGGATACAAGCCCTATGAATACCTCTACGGAGAAGCAAGCTACATTTGTGGAGAGTCACAAATGAATCTATTGTTTCCAGTACATCAATACCTTGCGGTAAAAATTTGCCTAAATCGATAGGATAATAATTCTAAATTCTTCATTCTAAATTCGCTCATTCCCCTTGACAGACTTTTTCAATTACTCTTTCAATTTTATGAAAGAATGTTGCTTCAGAAAAATTAGTTACAGCATGATTACGAATTTGTTGATAATTCCAGTTAATTTCTCTACCTTTGAGTAGTGCATTTTGTAAGGAATCCGGAGTTTGTCGATTAAATAGTACCCCAGTTTTGCCATGTACTTGAGTATCTAAAACCCCACCTGCCCCATAAGCAATCACTGGCGTACCACTAGCATTTGCTTCTACTGGAACTAAGCCGTAATCTTCTAAAGCAGCCACAATTACAGATTTGGCTCTAGCAAATAATTGAGTTCTTTTAGCATCAGTTGTATGTCCTAAAAATTCAATATTTTTTAATGCTTTTGATTGGAGATATTCTCTTTCAGGTCCATTGCCAGATATCAATAACCGCCATCCCAACCAGTTAAAAGCCTCAATAATGACATCCAGTTTCTTATAACTAATCATTCTAGCTGCGGCTAAGTAATATTCATCCTTATTGTTAGAGAATGCAAACTTATTAGTATCAATAGGAAAATTAATTACAATCGCTCGTTTTCCATAGATATTTTGAATGCGTTCGGCAACAATACGAGAATTGGCAATATATAAATCTGGTTCTTGGGCATATTTTAAATCAACTGATCGCATGAATTGGAAAATGCGTGTAATTAAGGGAGAAAAATATTTATAATCTTTATACTCTCTTAAGTAAGTCTCGGTATCCCATAGAAATCTGGTAACATTGTGACAAAAACAAATATGGCGTGCTCCTGGTCTTTTTTCTACTGCTTTAGCGAAGCTGGTACTGCTGCTAATAATTAGGTCATAGTCCTGTAAATTTAACGAGCGAAATGCTGGAAAATACAGAGGAGCCATTAACCGAAAATATTTTGCCGCACCAGGAATTTTTTGTAAAAATGTAGTGTTAACTATACGTTCACTCAAGTCAATAGTTTGTTGCGGAGCATACAAAGATGTAAAAATATCTGCTTGTGGGTAGCGTTGACAAAGCAATTCAAACACCCGCTCTGCCCCTCCTCGTTGCGTTAAGTAATCATGGACTAGAGCTATTTTCATAATTATTTTCTCAGTTTTCTCTGAAGTGTATTTGAAAAAAATAAATAGCCTATCAAGTAAAGAAAATGATTAGTGTTATGGCATTTTTTAGATATTAAATGCCTCTTGTACCAGAGTAATTAAATAATTTTTTTTGTTGGTAAAACACTATCTTTTCTTTGTTCTTGTTTCTCAAAATATCGTGACTTAACTTGGTATACAGAGTAGCAGAAAAAGTTGCATAACAGTGATATTTATCTAGGATTATATGTACAAAATACCTAGATAAATATTGATTCATATTTCTAGAAAATAATTATACTAGATATCAGAATTATTCATGTGTTCATAATTGACATTGATATAATTATTCTCAGGCTAATTGAGAATTTAGAATGATTACCCTATCGATGAATCTGGAGAAAGTTGACCTGCCACTTCACACTTTTGTTATCGAAAAAATGTGTGGGAGAGCCAAAATACTTATTAATTAATAATTATGAATTATGAATTATTACTATAGACAATAGTCGTGAGTCGAGATTGAATGATGCCAATCTCAACTCACGACTGTTTTGAAAATATGGGTTTATTCACATCTTGCACCATAAGATTATTGAGAAAATTAGAGTCTGAAACCCTGAATTTTTCGTAGGGTGGGCATTGCCCACCTTACCCTTATTGAGAAAGTGCAAGATATGTGTTTAGGTCAGATTTAAAGGTATTTTCGGCGTTGCTGCATATTAGCCGCGTATGAACTTACTTACATCTGGCCAGGCTAATTCTACATCTTTGCAAGACAAAGATTTCAGTAACACCACAACATCATTTCAGACTATCGTTGTACCCAAACCAGATATAAAAGTCTACCTCAATTGCCTACATAGCACTTACTAAAGTTTTGCTAGGATAAAAATAGGCACTCTGTTCTGCTCGTAAGCGATCGCAAAGTCTTTCTGAAGGCAATTCTACATCCTCATAGGTCAGAACCCTATCTTGGGGAATATCTCTTTTGAGGCGACATCCTGCGGCTAAACCCATAGGTAATAGGTTCTGTTGTTGAGCTATTTCCGCATTTTCGCATTGTCCATAGGTCATAAAGTAGCCGATGGGATCTATAGTTTCCCCAGCTTTGAGGTTGATTTTTGCAGTAGTTACTACATCCACCATGGGAGCATCCAAGGGTGTAAGTACGCAATCTTGAAATAAGACTGCACGAGCTACAGATATTGGTACTTCAAAATGACAAAGGTGATAGGGAGTGTAGAAACTATAGAGAGGACCTTCACCTAATTTATACAAGTTTAAATAATGGCGTTGTTGAGGGTCGTCGTGGGTAGCAAATACAAATACCCCCGGACTGGGTTGGGCACCAACTACATAGTCAACAATACCACCCCATTCCTTGAGCTGCTCCACATCATACATTTTAGTCAACTCATCCACATGACCCTTGAACTCGTATCCCAACATTCCCCGTTGAGCAACTTTCATCCCCGTGGCGTTAGCAACTATTGCCTGTTCAAAGGAGATTTTAGTCCCATCAGCAAAACTAGTCACCATATGGGCTTTTTGCCCCCATTTCTGGGCAAATGCAGCTTGGGTAGTGGGATTGCGGTAGGGGTCTTGCAGTCCTTTAATGTTGCCACATAGCAAAGGAGTCAAACCAATACTTTGAACAAAGCGATAGAGATTCATTTGTACCCCTGGTTGGTCCCCATCACAGGCAGTGAGAATTACCCCGGCTTTGTCAGCATAAATTTTCAGGATTGGTCCAATGGTACCGTCAAGTTCCGCATTCATCATAATTATATGCTTACGGTAAGCGATCGCTTCCATCACCACTTGAGCACCAAACTCTACTGCACCAGTAACTTCAATCAAGGCATCAATCTCACCCACATGACAAAGTAACATCGGATCTTCTGTCACCGCATATTTACCAGTGGCGATGGCCGTGGATAATTCACTCACAGTTGAAACTACCTGTACCTCATCCACTCCCGCTTGAGCATAAGCTTTCTGGGCAGCATCTAGATGGCGGTTGGAAATAGCCACCAACTCCATTCCCGGCACAGAATTAATAATTTGATTAGCAATACCTCTACCCATAAAGCCAGCACCAATCATCCCTACCTTGATGGGATTACCCGATGCAGCACGGGCTTGTAAGGCTCGATCTACAATAATCATTAACTAAACTCCTCACAAATTATTGGGAATAATGTATTTATGGCTAATGCCAAGCTCCACTAATCTTCTCGGTTGTAGGTAATTTCTTGCTTGTCAAAGACTGTTTTTACCCATCACCCCTATTACCTCATCTCTCCATCCATAATCTACCTAGGATAGCCACTACCAACACTCATCATGCGTAATAAAGGCCAATTACTATCTTTTTGAGAAATTTCTGTTACTTCCAGAGGCCACTCAATATTAAAGAAAGGGTCATTGTAACGCAAACCTCGTTCATAGCCTGGTTGATAAAATTCACCCACCTGATAAATCACCTCACTATCATCTGTGAGCGCCTGATAACCGTGGGCAAACATTTCTGGAACATATAAAGCACGATGATTATCCGCAGATAATTCCACTCCTACATACGATAAGAATGTGGGAGATTCCGGACGCATATCGATAATCACATCATAGATAGCACCGCGAATACAGCGAACTAATTTAGTCTCGGCAACTGGAGGAATTTGATAATGCATACCCCTGAGGGTACCTTTTTTATAGTTATAGGATGTATTGCATTGAGCAACTACTGGTTTCAAACCATGTGCCTCAAATTCCTGACCACAGAAAGTACGCGCAAAAAAACCTCGATGGTCTGATCTTTTATCTAAATCAATAACAAACGCGCTTTTGAGTTTAGTTTCGGTGAATATCATGAATCATCAATATGTTAATTAATAAATAAGGAAGGTAATTAGCTGAATCTGCCCTCATAACTATTAAGCGATCGCTGCTGAAAAATGGTGTTTATGCTGATACACTTTATTTTTCTCTTACAAAATCTTTAATAATTAGCTTGAATTTATGCGATCTCTACATGAGAATTTCATCTAATTCATTTTATGGCTTAGGGTAAGTACATCTAATAACTACGTAATTGGGTCAAATTAAATATAAAACCTCACCCACAGCCCCTCTCCTTAATAAGGAGAGGGGTGCCGTCAGACGGGGTGAGGTTCACTCTTACATTTAATTACGCCCTACCTACTTACATAGCTATACATCAATAGTTGGAGATTATTTTTGAAAAAGGCAGAAATTATAGGTAATCTAGGCTGAAGGTGATTCGTGGGGGGAATACTTCTGCCTTTATTCGATAAAACCAGTAAAATCACAGATGACCCTTTACAATAATACTTTATACAATTTGTGATTATATTATTATAATTTTCACAAAAAAATACCTAATTTGCATATATGCTTAAAAAAGTAATTAATAAAAATTAACTAGAAACAAGGAGTACATACAAATAACTATATTTACCTATTTCATGGCAGAAACATTACTGTCAGAATAGGCATCTTCATAACTATACTAAGAACACGATAATTATCGATATAAACAGCTAACTTTTAACCAACATATTTAGCTTCTTAAAATTAATCAGATAAAGGCTGGGTTTATTGCCATTATGAATCTAATGGCATAACTAATTTTGTTGAATTATAGTTTTGACCAAAAAATAGACTGGATACAAGCCCCCCGCAGTCGCTCATGGGGGAAACCACGCCATTTGCTCTTAGTGGGACACCACGCCAGTTCCTCCATTTGGGGAGACCCCAAGACCGGACTGGCTCCACAAGACCGCAATGGCTCCCCAAGACCGCGCTGCTCTCCGGATTTATCCGTGGAGAGAAAAATGTTTTCCTTATCTGCAAGCCCCTCAATTCATCGATGGGGTAATAATTCTAAATTCTAAATTCTCCTTGACAATATATAGTTATTATTTCCTCCATAAGAATAAAGTGGGTAATAATCTTGTGTTGGAAGACGTAAATTTAAATATTTACCCGTTTATTGTTCTCAAAAATACTTTTCTTTCTCTAAAATTCCAGATTTCATCAATTTAGTTGTGGAAAACTTAACAGAAACCTCTGATCAACAATTTAATCAAATTACCTGCCCAAAAGTTTCTGTAAGTAATATCAGGAGAGGATGAAAATATGGGAGCAGGAAAGGTCTTAAAAAATAAAATCCAGCAAACATTACGCTTATTGCCTGCACTACGCTTAGTGTGGCAAAGCAGTCCCGGCTGGACAATAGCTCGTGTAGTACTACTAACTATCCAAGGTATACTACCCGTAGTCTCAATTTATCTAACTAAACTAATTATAGATACAGTTGCAGTAAATCTCACTAATGTAGATAAAGCAGCAGCCTTCAATCAAGTATTATTTTTGATTGCCATAGCAGGTATAGTTACCTTAATAAATGCCCTCTGTAACTCCTTAACAGAATTAGTTGTCACAGCTCATTCCCAACGGGTAACGGACCATATGCAGGGCATTCTCAATGCTAAATCAGTGGCAGCAGACCTAGAATATTACGAAAATGCTCGTTACTATGATACTCTGCAACGCGCCCAACAAGAAGCATCCTATCGACCTCCCCAAATTTTAAATCGTTTAGCACAGGTTGGTCAAAATACTGTTTCCTTATTAGCAATGATTGGTTTATTGCTATCACTACATTGGGGAATTATCGGCATCTTATTTGTTGGTGCTCTACCTGCCATGATAGTACGGGTAAAATTTAGCCGTATCATGTATGATTGGCAACGCAAATGGACATCACCACAACGGCAAGGGATGTATTTGAGTTGGATGCTAACCTCAGATCAATTTGCCAAAGAAATTCGCTTATTTAATTTAGGTGATTACTTTAGTAAATGGTATCTACGCATCCGCAAACAGATACATAAAGAAAGTATCACAATTTTTGCCAAACGCTCTCTGGCTAATTTTGCTGCTGAAGCTACAGCTGGAATTTTAATTTTTGGTGTTTATGCCTTCATTGTCTATCAAGCTATTCATGGCATTTTGCGCGTAGGTGATTTAGTTCTTTATCACCAAGCCTTACAGCGAGGACAGAGTAATATTAGAGGTCTATTGACTAGTTTATCTGCTCTTTATGAGGACAACTTATTTCTTGCTAACCTCTACGAATTCCTCGACCTTAAACCCAAATTAGTCGATTCTTTAAATCCAGTGCCCATCCCCCGACCTATACAGAAAGGTATTTTATTCGAGGGTGTAGGATTTCAATATTCTACCACTAACCGTCAGGCACTTGAGGATATTAACCTGATTATTAGACCAGGGGAAGTGGTGGCATTAGTAGGAGAAAATGGTTCGGGAAAAACAACTTTAATTAAACTTTTATGTCGATTATATGACCCAACCATTGGCAAAATAACTATTGATGGTATTGACTTGCGGGAATTTAAAATGGCGGAATTACGTCGGCAAATCAGCGTAATTTTTCAAGACTATGCTAAATATAATTTCACCGCCCAGGAAAATATTTGGTTAGGAAACATTGATTTACCTCCAGAGAAAGAAAATATTATTGCTGCGGCTTGCCATTCTGGTGCCGATGATGTTATTAATAAATTACCCCAAGGATATCAGACCATTTTGGGTAAGTTATTTGACCAGGGAGAAGAACTGAGTATTGGTCAGTGGCAGAAAATTGCCTTGGCAAGGGCATTTTTGCGAGACTCCCAATTAATAGTTCTGGATGAACCTACCAGTGCCATGGACCCGAAGGCAGAATATGAGGTGTTTCAACAGTTTCGTCAACTAATTAAACACCAAGCTGCTATTTTGATTAGCCATCGTTTATCTACAGTAAAAATGGCCGATCGCATTTATGTAATGGATAGTGGTTCAATAGTTGAAAGTGGTTCCCATAGAGAACTAATGCAACTAGGTGGTATCTACGCTAATTTGTTTGAAACTCAAGCTCAAAATTATCGTTCATAAATTATAAAAGCTAATCATAAAAATGACTAAATCAACATATAAGAACACAATATCAAGCCATTCAATTATAGTAGCTTCCCAAGAACAAGTTTCCTCCAATCTTTCAGGAGATGCAATCATTCTCGACATGAAATCTGGGACTTACTATGGTCTAGATGAAGTAGGTGCTAGCATCTGGAATTTGATTCAGCAACCCAAGACTGTAGAAGAAATAAAAAAGGCAATGTTAGAAGAATATGAGGTTGAACCAGAACAGTGCGAGCAGGGTATTTTGGCATTACTTGAGGATTTAGCAGTCCAAGGGTTAATTGAGGTCAAAGATGAAGCGACTGCATAAGTTTTGGAGTTTGGGTTCTCAAGTTCGCCGACTTCTACTGAATGCTTTTGTTTTGTTGGCATTGGTAAGATTAGGACTGTGGTTGTTGCCTTTTGCAACCTTACAACAAATAATTACAAAAATTCGTCAGGCAAACCCCAAACAGGAACAAGTTCAGCAAATTTCTATAGAGCAAATTATCTGGGCTGTAAATGTTAGTAGTTACTATATGCCTGGTGGTGTAAAATGTTTAGCCCGCGCTTTAACTACACAAGTTTTAATGAGTCGTCACGGTTACTTACCCGAACTGCGAATTGGCGTAGCCAAGGTAGAAGGAGGACAGTTAGAAGCTCATGCTTGGGTTGAAAGTCAGGGTCGGGTAGTAATTGGCAATCTCACAGACCTTTCCCGCTTCACCCCACTACCATCTTTGGAGGGTTTAAAACTATGAGCGGTATTGTGGGAATTTACAACCTTAACGGTAAACCTGTAGAATCTACTGATTTAGGGCGAATGGTAGATACCATAGCTCACCGAGGTCCAGATGGTGCAGATATTTGGAACCAAGGGTCTATTGGTCTGGGTCATCGGATGCTGTGGACTACCCCAGAATCATTGTTAGAAAAGCTACCTTTAGTTAAGGAAAACAATCAATTTGTCATTACTGCCGATGCTCGGATTGATAACCGGGATGAGCTAATCTCTACACTGAGTTTTGGTGATAGACCAGCAGAAAAAATAACCGATAGCCAAGTAATTTTGGCTGCTTACGAAAAATGGGGAGAACAATGCCCCCACAAACTAATTGGTGACTTTGCCTTTGCCATTTGGGATGAACGCAAACAACGGTTATTTTGTGCCAGGGATCCCATGGGTGTCAAACCCTTTTACTACTACCGTTCTCCAGAAATCTTTGTCTTTGCCTCAGAAATTAAAGCCCTGCTGTGCTTGCCAGAAGTACCGCGCCGACTTAACGAATTGAAGGTAGCATATTACCTAGATATGTTCTGTGAAGACCAGGTGATGACCTTTTACCAGGACATTTGTAGAATACCTGCTGCTTCCTATTTGAGTATAGGTCGTAGTCATCAAATGCAGGTTCAATCTTATTGGTCTTTAGACCCCAAAAAGGAAATCCGTTTCAATTCACATCAGGAGTATATCGAGGCTTTCCGCGAAGTCTTCACCGAGGCAGTCCGGTGTCGTCTGCGTAGTGCTTTCCCTGTAGGCTCTACTTTAAGTGGTGGACTAGATTCGTCTTCCATTGCTTGCACCGCTCGCCAACTGCTAGCTAAATCTGGAAATAAGAAATTACATACCTTTTCCGCGATTTTCCCTAGTTTGCCCAAGGAAGACTTGCGTTGGATTGACGAGCGTCATTATATGAATGCTGTTAAAGCTTTAGGAGGGTTTGAGTCTCACGATGTGCGGGCAGACCAACTTAACCCTCTAATTGATATTCTTTGGCAGGATGAAGAACCAATTTCTGCTCCCAACCTTTATATCCACCAAGGGCTGTATGAATGTGCAAACCAACAAGGAGTACGGGTTTTTTTAGATGGCATTGATGGCGATAGTACGATCTCCCATGGTTGGCCTTATCTCACGGAACTAGCTTATACAGGGCGTTGGCAAACTCTTTTCCAAGAGGTGACTGCTGCTGCACGACTATGTCGTTTACCCCGTAAACGCATTCTCCAGCACTATGTTCTCAATCCTTTACTCTTAGAACCTGTCGGTTACTTTGGGCAGTGGCTGCGTAGAATTACCCAGACAAATAAACTAAATAATAATCTAATTAATACTGATTTTGCCCAACGAGTAGGAATATTAAAACATAGACACGAGTTGTTGAAGAATATACCAGCATTCGCACCCAGTGCCAAACAACAACACCTGCTAAGTCTGACTACAGGTCTATATCCCTATGTAATGGAAGTTGCAGACAAGACATCAGCAAGATGTTTTCTGGAACCACGCTATCCATTTCTTGATCGCCGACTGATGGAGTTTTGTCTGGCCTTACCTCCAGAGCAAAAGTTTCGCCAAGGTTGGACACGAGCGATTCTCCGCTTGGCGATGAACGACATTCTGCCCCCAGAAGTCCAATGGCGAGTTGGCAAAGGAAGACTGAATTATAACTTTGATCGCAAGTTATTAGAAGTCGAGCAACAAACCTTAAAGGAGGTGATTAGTAAACCACAAGCGATCGAACCCTATGTAAATATATCAGTTTTACGTTTGGCTTACGAACGCTATTCTTCCCAGCCCCAAGAGATAAAAGACGAATCCATGACCTTACTAATTGGAATGTGCCTAGCCCTCTGGCTGCATCAGTCTAATCTAACTACCTAAATAATATTAAACCGAACTCACTATTATTAAAGTTTTAATTATTGTCAGGGGTGTATCTACCATTACCTAATATTATGTGAATTTTTATTAAAGCACTCTATATCTTAAGTGCCTTCAACCTAGTTGAAGAGTTGTTTAACAAAAGGAAAATCAAACATGAAGAAAACTTGGAATGCACCCAAACTCACTGCCTACGGTGCTGTTAATAACTTAACCCAACAGGTCAAAACTTTTGGAAGACAGGATGGAATTTTCTTGGCTATTCCTGGTCTCCAAAGCCCTGTTCCCATTGGTTCCTAGAATTTTAGTAGTAGACTAGACCTCATTACAATTTAGATAAGATAACTCTACTACCAAAAGAGAATTTAGAGACGTTGCATTGCAACGTCTCTAAACCTAGAAGACCGATTAATTAATCCCAGAAACCGGGTTTATACGTGCTGGGAAACAAAATTTTTCGAGTGCAAATTAAATAAACTCGGTTTCTTATTTTCGTGTTTTAGTAACAGTATAAGTACTTGGGTAAAATTAATTTAACATTTCTTTGAGGGAGGGAACAAGCAATAGGTAATATAACTTGATAGTAAATATACAAATAATTTTCTTACCTAATACAAGGAAGTATTGTTCATTAGCTAAACACACTTTGCAAAACTATTGTTAGAGGAGGGAGTACAAACAGTGTTTTCATACTTTGCTTATGGTTTAGGAATCCAATCTGAAATCGCCATACCAGAGTTTATCGAAGCAGAATTAGGGTATGATGTCACCCTAAATATAGCAAGCGATCGCCATCTAACTGATTATTTACCACAAGCTGCTATTGAGCAACCTTGGTGTATAAAGCTGAGCCGAGAAGAGGCATTTTTTTATGTCAAAGATGTGGGGCTTTTCGTGGTGAAGCAAGGACATCAAATAACAATAATCCCTGCACCACAGGTGTGTGAGCAAATTCTTCGCTTTTACCTTGTTGGTTCTATCATGGGAATCTTGCTGTACCAAAGAGGGTTACTGGTACTCCATGGCAGTGCGGTAAAAATTGATGGCGGTGCTGTAGCTTTCTTGGGAGTATCCGGTGAGGGTAAATCTTCAACTGCTGCTGCTTTCCATACCCATGGATATGAGATAATTACCGATGATGTTGCTCCTGTGAGCTTGGGTAAAGGACCAGCCACCATCACCCCTGGATTTCCCCAGATTAAATTAGGTGAAGAAATTGCTACTACCCTGGGATATGACTTTAAATCCCTCAGGTTGGTACATCCATCCGAGGATAAACGGGGTTATCGTCCAAAGCAAGAATTTTCCCAAACTCCATTGCCAATTCGGCGCATTTATGTACTCACTTCCAGCCCAAAGTTTAGCATTGAACCCCTCAAACCCCAAGAAGCGGTAGTTGAATTATCCTGTCACTCCCGCCCTGCAACATTGTTTCATTCACCGGATGCAAAACACTTTTTTCAGTGTACAACCCTAGTCCAAGAATGTACTGTCTATCGTCTGCAACGACCCCGGAATTTAGCATTGTTACCTGAGTTAGTCAAGATAGTAGAAGAACACATTGCCATGGACAATTGTACGGCTAGTAGTAAGGTTTTGAACAATTTATTTTTGCAGCACTAAAATTTGGAAGATAAACTATTTATTGGAAGAAATTGTGCCATCTATTTATGAATAAACAAAATTATCCTCTGGAATTAAAAATTTATATCTTTTCTCGGAAATTATTAAGAAAACTAGTTCTATTGATTAATGCTTGCTTTATAGGGTTTTGGTTGGGAATCTTAAGAAGAGATAGTTTACACTCTATAGATAAATTGTATTACGATAACACTCAACAATATCGCAATGAAGAATATAATCGGGGAGGTTTATGGCATTGGGAAACCAAGGTATTAAATAAATACTTTCAGCAGTGCAATAGTTTATTAGTTGCAGGTGTTGGTGGTGGAAGAGAAGTATTAGCACTACGTATCTTAGGATATGAAGTTGATGGTTTTGAATGTAACCCTCAACTGGTTGATTTTGCTAATAAACTACTTGAGAAAGAAGGATTGCCTGCAAATGTACAATTAGTTCCTCGAGATGAATGTCCAGATAATCACAAACAATATGATGGAATCATAGTTGGTTGGGGTGCTTATATGTTAATTCAAGGAAGAGAAAATAGAATTGCCTTTCTGAAAAAATTACACAGCCAGGCAAAAGACAATTCTCCCATACTTATTTCTTTCTTTGATAATTCTGATTCTCAGGGCTATTTCCAAGTAGTTGTAAAAATTGGAAATTTGATCAGACGGATTCTCAGGAGAGATTTTTTAGAGTTTGGAGATGATTTAGTTCCTAATTATGTTCACCATTTTACAAAAGAGGAAATTGCTACGGAATTAAAAGCCGGAGGATTTGAACTAGAAATGTATTCTACAAATGAATATGGACATGCAGTTGGTATTGCTAATCCCAATTTATCCTTCAAATCAGAGCTTAAATCACCTCAAATTGTCGCCATATAATTAATATGGCCAAATATTAATTTAGAATTTAGAATTTAGAATTTAGAATTTAGAAATTTTCCCATTCTGTATGCTTAATTCTTCATTCACAATTTTTTCCCGTAACTCTTGCCCCTCGATTTATCGATGGGGAAACTGTTAGCACATATCTTGCACTTTCTCAATAAGGGTAAGGTGGGCATTGGTGGTTTACGACAAATTAAGGGTTTCAGACTCTAATTTTCTCAATAATCTTATGGTGCAAGATGTGAATTAGCGCAGTTCATGGTGCAGGAGGCTAACTGATAACTGATAACTGATAACTGATAACTGAAATGACTACTTTATTTCATACTTTACTTTACACATCCCTAGCAACAATTGCATCTGACTACTCTATCAAAGCCAGGAAAAAACTCAGTGATGCTACCCAATCAGAGTGGGAATTTACTCTAGAAACACTGAGGCTTCACCGACTAGTTCCTTTAGTCTTTTTTTCCTTACAAGCCCACGGTTTGACAGATGCTGTACCGTCTTCCATTCTTGACAAGATGCAAGCTGAATATGGCAAGACGCGGGTGATGAATAGCTTCTTACTGCTGACACTGGATGCTCTTCTGAAGACTATGCAAGAGCGTAATCTTCACCCCATACTGTGGAAAGGAGTAGTAATGGCTGACAGTTTTTATCCTGCCCCAGGTACGCGAGTAATGGAGGATATTGACTTTGCCATTCCAGCAGATGAGATGGAAGAAGTAAGTGCAGCTTTTAAATCATTAGGATTTCAAGCACAACACGACAAAGATACAGAAGACGCTGTTTACTTCACTAACCCCGTGGGAGTAGTGTGTGATGTTCACCATCGCGTGCGCTTATTTGAAGGCAAAGAGTCGATGAACTTGACAACCAACCTTAAGCCACAGCATATACAAATCCCATCATTACCAGTGCTGGAACCAAATGCGATGTTAGTTCATCTAAGCGTTCATTTGGATGGACATCTCCCAGAGACTGGTCCAATGCTATGTTGGATTATGGATATAGCATTTGTTCTACGTAAGTGGGGAGCATTGCTGGAACCTGAGCGAATTGAGCAACTGATGCCAGATAACAAGCATTTCATTTCTCTACTGCGTACAATCCGCTTCTTAGAACAGGAGTTTGGTGAAAAAATTCCCGAATGTTTAGTGTCAGTAGCCAAGTCTGTAGAACCATTTTCCCTGGCAGCTGTTCTCAGACAAAGAAGGTTGGCATTATGGGGTTTACCCAGTACCCGTGGATGGCTCAGATTAACTGCTAGTAAGCTAGGTTTTCAATTACGTAATTATCGTCCAGATTTGCAATGGAGTGATTTATTTTTTAGTACTACTGAAAAAATATAGGAATAATATTTGATTTTTGAAATATACGTAGTGGACTGACACGCCTAAAAATGTAGGTTGGGCTGAGCGGTAGGGAAACCCAACAAAGCTTTACTGGTGTTGGGTTTCATTCTATTGCTACGCAACGCTAACGCGAACAACCCAACCTACACCTATTGCACTATTTTAGCTGTGTCAATCCAGTAGGGTGTCCTGCCACGAAGTGTAACGCACCATCCGGTAATATGGCGGGCGTGCTAATTTTATTCAAAAATCAAACCAGATTCCTATATGATTTAGGATTTAAGATGAAATAAAATACAAAACCTCACCCTGTCCTGTCGGACATCCCTCTCCTTATTAAGGAGAGGGAAATATTTTTAGGCAGTAAAAAGCGAGGGTGAGGTTCAATTATAGATTTGCATATTATTTAATCTACCTTCCTTAATGGGTTCTAGATTCTATGGGTTTGGGTGATAAGAATATTTCCCAAACAGAAGTAGCTACCAAAACTAAATAAGGAATAATGGTGTTAATTGCAATGATAGGCCATCTTCTCAAAGCACCAAAAAATACTTTCCAGTTATTGTGGGTAAAGTGTTTTAAAATCAAATTTCGACAATATTTACTGGGGTATCCAATCTCTTCTATTTTGGCATAGATGGTTGGTAAATCAATATATTGCATCTTGAATAAAACTTTTGGCTCTTTCATCCAATAACTACTACCAAAAGCACTTTCTAGGTAAACATCTTGAGTCACTTTGACGCTACCGTGGGCTGCACAGTACCCTACCCAATATACTTGTGCTTCCATATTATTCACACTCCCTGGCCAATTTGCTAAAGCATTTTGGATAATTTTGGTGCGATATACCTGGGCACTTAAAAATCCGATTCCAGAATGATTTTCTGCTAAACAATGTTGGAAGACTGCTTTCCCATCAGGATTGACTTCTTCTTTCTCAATGGCAAAACAACGGTCATAAATTATTTTCCCGGTTGGTTGATAGCGACAAGCAAAGTTAAGAGTTAGTAGGGATAATTCCTGATGTTGTTTGAGTTGATTAATTACATAAGCTAAGGTTCTATTTTGAATTGGATCGTCATCGCCAATCATCCATAAATATTTGCTATTAGCAGTATTAATACAATGGGCAATGTTTCTCATCACACCAATATTGGCGTGATTTCTATTATTGTGGAAAGGTACATTATTCATAAAATGTAGTTGCCATTTATGAATAATTTCTTGGGTATTATCGGATGAACGATTATCAGAAATAATAATTTCACATTCTGATTCTAACCCTTGAATAGCTTGAGCTAGCCATGCTAATTGTTTATCGAGTAATTGGGCGCGATTATAAGTAGGAATAGCAATTGTGAGTAATCTAGTCATTTATGAAGAGGATGTCTGAAAAATGTACAGCCATATAATTCACGGTGTCCAGAACCCCGACTTATTAAAGAAGTCGGGGTTCTCAAAAATCTGAATCAACACCTTATTTCCAGAAGAAACTTTGGTCAATTTGCTGGGTACGAATTAGGTATTCTAATTGCTTGAGACGGGTAAAACCTCGAAACATGAAAGTATCTGCGCTCATATCAATATGACTGAATACATCAAACAATTGTTGAGCACCTCGTTGAGCATTCCAATCACATTTAAAACCGGGAAGTATGGTATTAATCTTTTCAAAAGAAACTCTATAGCTGCGATTGTCAGCACCATTATCTCCAAAGCTTAACTGACAATCTGGGAAGATATCCGCAATGATTTCTGCTATTTCCTTGACCCGGTAGTTATTTGCTGTATCCCCGACATTGAAGATTTGATTATGAATTATATCGCGGGGTGCTTCTAAAGCACAAGCGATCGCTTTACAAATATCCAAGCCATGAACTAAGGGTCGCCAGGGTGTACCATCACTGGTCATTTTAATTTGTTTGGTGGTCCACGCCAACCCCGCTAGGTTATTTAAGACAATGTCAAAACGCATTCTCGGAGATGCACCAAAGGCTGTGGCATTCCGCATGAAGGTGGGGGAGAAGTCATCATCGGCTAAGGGTTGGACATCTCTTTCTACCAAGGTTTTGCACTCGGCATATGCTGTTTGGGGGTTGATGGGGGATGTTTCTGTGACATCCCCCTCAGTAGCTACGCCGTAAACGCTACAGGATGACATATAGATAAACCGTCGTACCCCCATTTGCTTGGCAAGTTGAGCCAGCCTGACTGAGCCTTGGTGGTTAATTTCGTAGGTAATCTGGGGTGCTAGTTGTCCGGTGGGATCGTTGGATAATTCCGCCATATGCACGATTGCTTCTACACCTTGCAAATCTTCTGGGTTAATATGGCGGATATCTTTATTTAAGGTTTTAGCTGTCACCGCAGTACCGTTATATAACCAGCCAACTTTATAAAAGCCAGTATCTATACCGATAACTTCATGTCCCCGCTCTACTAATAAAGGGGGTAATAAACAACCGAGATAACCTTCTGTTCCAGTTACCAGTACTTTCATATTTATTCTATCCTAGGGAATGGTGGTTGGTGATAGATGCGACTGGTGAGGAATTTGGGCAACAATTGCTTTGCCAATTTCAATGGAAGATGTGGCTGCTGGGGAAGGTGCATTGCATACATGGACGGAATTATCCCCATGAATAATCAAAAAGTCGTCCACTAATTTGCCGTCACCCATCAAAGCTTGAGCGCGAACCCCTGCATGGGTAGGTACTAAGTCCTCCGCTTGCACTTCCGGAATTAGCTGTTGCAGACTTCTGGTAAAGGCTGCTTTGCTAAAAGAACGAATAATTTCTTGAATGCCTTCATCGGCGTGTTTTGCTGCTAATTTCCAAAAGCCGGGATAGGTCATTACCTCAGCAAAATCACGTAAATCAAAGTCTGTTTTTTTGTATCCTTCCCGCTTCAAACTGAGGACGGCATTAGGTCCGGCATGGACGCTACCATCAATCATGCGGGTAAAGTGAACCCCTAAAAATGGAAATTCGGGATTGGGAACCGGGTAAATCAACCCTTTTACCAGATAGCGTTTCTCTGGTGTCAGTTCGTAATATTCTCCCCGGAAAGGTACTATTTTCGCTTGTGGATCAACTTTACCAAGTTTTGCGATGCGATCGCTATACAATCCAGCACAATTAATTACAAAACGGGTAGAAAAACTACCATTATTTGTTTCTAGTACTTGATGATTTCCCTGAGAAATAATTTTCTCCACCTTGGTATTGAGCCGCAGTTCTCCCCCTTGCTGTTGAATCAATTCAGCATATTTGAGGCAAACTTGCTTATAATTGGCAATACCAGTGGAAAATACCTGAATTCCCCCGACGCAACGGACATGGGGTTCAATCTCTTTCACTTCCTCTGGGCTAATACGCTTAACTTGGATGCCATTTTCCAAGCCACGCTTAAATAGGTTTTCTAACCGGGGTAATTCTTGCTCGTTAGTAGCAACGATTACTTTCCCACAAACCTCATAATCAATGCCATGCTCTTGACAAAACTCTACCATCGAGCGACAGCCATCCCGGCAAAATTTTGCTTTAAAACTGCCTGGTTTGTAGTAGATACCGGAGTGAATCACACCACTATTGTTACCAGTTTGGTGAAAAGCCCAATGACTTTCTTTTTCCAAGACTAAAACCTTGGCATGAGGATAGCGTTGAGTGATAGCCATCCCCGTGGAAAGTCCGACTATTCCTCCTCCGATAATTGCAAAATCATACATGGCGTTTGTTGCTCCTTCAAGTTTTGTCTATTGAGTATGCTTTGTTGCTAAACCCTATTATTTACCATACCTTCCAAGGAGCCTGATTATCTTTCCATAGCTCTTCCAAATGATTTTTATCCCGTAAAGTGTCCATAGGCTGCCAGAAGCCTTGATGTTTATAAGCAGATAGCTGTTGCATATCAGCTAACTTTTCCAGGGGTTCTTTTTCCCAAACCGTAGTATCATCCGCAATCAAATCGATTACTTCTGGTTCCAGGACAAAATAGCCTCCATTAATCCAAGCACCATCACCTTGAGGCTTTTCCCGAAAAGAGGTAATTTTTGTTTGCTCATTTTCTAACAGAATGGCTCCAAAACGTCCTGGAGGTTGGACTGCTGTCAGGGTTGCTAATGTTTTTTGCTGTTGATGAAATTCAATAATTTCAGTGATATTAATATTACTTACACCATCGCCATAAGTAAAGCAAAAAGTTTCATTACCAATATGTTCTTGGATTCGTTTTAGCCTACCTCCAGTCATGGTATTTTCACCAGTGTCAACTAAGGTAACGCGCCAAGGTTCTGCATAGCCAGAATGGACATTCATTTGATTAAATCGCATATCAAAAGTAATATCTGACATGTATAAGAAATAATTAGCAAAATATTCCTTAATTACGTTACCTTTGTAACCACAACAAATGATAAAATCATTTACGCCATGACTAGAGTAAATCTTCATAATGTGCCACAGTATTGGTTTACCACCAATATTTACCATTGGCTTTGGTCTTACAGAGGTTTCTTCACTGATACGCGTACCTAGTCCACCTGCCAGAATAACTGCTTTCATATACTTACATCAAAATTATGAAGATAGGTAGGTAGATATATACAACTTTGATGGAAATAATCCCAGTTATTAATTAGGAATTTACAAACGGTAATAAACAAGGATTAATGCTCGTTCTAGTAATTAATTTAAATGCTATTTCAGATAGCGATGTAAAGAGTGTATGAATTAAATAGCATTTATTTGTAAAAACCTTGTAAAGTCGAATTAAATATTATGTAAATCTTAAAAAAACGTGAGTTCGACGAAATTTTGAGGCTAAAACCCTGATGTGGAAAGGACTTGTGCAATTCAGGTGACGAGTCACTTACCGAATAGTTGAGAATAAAGTCAGCGGTAAGGGAAGCTATGCCGTAAGGCTTATCGCTCGCTCAGGCGTAAAATTAGCTCTCTGTAAACTAAAAGACAAAATAACCCCGTAGGATTAATCACACAGGGTCGCTATTGTAGTTTTGTTTTGGGATGGGACAAGGGACAGGCGATACTCCATTGGGGTAATTGGGACATAAATCTGAACAATTAAGCCGCAGAAAAATCAGTAAACTTACGATTTTCAGGACGAATAAAACCTAAAACAATATCCTCTGGAGCCACTCCTAAATCCAGTAAATCCTCAGTTATACCCCTTTCCGTTCCATCCCATTCAATCCACACCTTACCCTCAACAATTCGCAGATGGAATACCACAGCATGAACTCTACCTGTTTTATCCCAACCTGTATCCATCAACAAATAATTATCAGCTTCTCTATCACAAATAGATAGACTTTCAATCTGCCCATGACTTGGTTGATATTGAGCGTGCTTTTTCACAACACTTTCAATTATCTGTCTGTATTTTTCTAATTTATCCATTGCACAATTACCTCTTGATTAGGATCAAAAATCAGATAATTAATCTGTTGATCGCTTAAAATATCTTTAATTGCTGGTTTCAGAAAAAAGTCTATATAAACAGTTTCCGCAATTGCTAAATATAACTTACGTTCGGGATTAATTCGTTTCAACAAACTGAGATAAATACTATATTGTCCCAAGGTTTTTTCTAACTCAGTGATTAAAGAGGGACTGTTAAAAACCTTTATCTCAATCACAATTTTTTGCTGCATTTTTTCAACAGCTAATAACTTCTCTGCCCCTAAATCTGCATATAAACGTAAGCCCTTATATTCTAGTGTAAACGGGTCATCAGTAATCATCCAGCCATCTTTGACTAAAGCATTTTTGACCTCATTGTGATACAAATCGTACTGCGGCATTTATAAATAAAAAATTTAGCGAAGTTTGCGCGACGACCATCGGCGATCGCAATTTCATCGTCTCCATGTCTTCCTCCGGCGACTTATCGTCAATAATCCTGGGGAGTGTCTAGTGAAATTTTGACATACCGCTTGGGTACACATTTAATTTGGATATTATGAATGTCTGGGTATCCAGGTATTTAAATTAGGCGATGGGCGATCGGGTTTAGGGGAGAACATACTTAACCTTAACATTTGTTTACTATGAGTTATTTGTATCTTTCCTTGTCTCTTGCGGTGTACTTAATCATCATCTGCTCAAAAGCTTCTTGCAAATCAATGTCTTGGGAATTTGCCAAACAGATTACGGCGAACAAAATATCTGCGAGTTCGCCTCCTAGTTCTTGAGTGGGTTCGCTGTCCTTTTTCTTTTTGGTACCATGCAGGTGGTTTATTAGCCTAGCTGTCTCGCCTACCTCTTCAACCAAACGGGCGAGTATTTCGTGGGGAGTCCAGTAACCTTTACCCACTTCTTGTACCCAAGTGTCAACCTGTTCCTGTACTTCTCTAAGTGTATAATCAGCCATCTTGCCACCTTTGATTGATTGCTTTACTGATGTTCTAGACTACAAGGCAAATTTATTTTAAAATCTGATTTGAATGAAGAATCCTCACGCCGCGATAGCTGAGGAGTGTCAATTAAACCAAAAGCCGTCGGGATCATTAATGGGACAAGAATGCAGTTTTGTAATCGCGTAATAATAACCGCAGTAGATGACTGAAGAAGTAAATGTTATTTTGAAAACGCATCATTTTCTAAAGTCCAATGGTTTAGAAGAACACAATGTAGTTCGGATTTATACTGATGCTCATCATACTTTACTTTCCCATAAAGCTTTAGAACCATTTCAGCGATTTACTTTAGATATGGGGGATTTTGTACTTCACCCTGATATTGTTGGTCAATTAGATGATGGGGAAACTATCTTTGCAGTGGAAGCAAAAGGAGATGATGATTTACTGAAAGGTTTAGCACAAGCTGAAATCTATCAAAATGGTTTTCATTACTCTTTTCTTGCGGCAAACGCTAGTGCATGGGGAACGAGCTTAATAAAATTTGCACGTCGCAAAAATATTGGAGTTATTACAGTCAGTGATGTTGTAAGAATTCTTTTTTATCCTGAAGCAAAAATGCCTTTACGTCATGCTTTTAAATTTATCTCTCTCCAAATGGAAAGCGTGATTCAGGTTACTAAAGGTCATACCTTTTATTTTAATGTTCCAACGCATTATTTAGTGTGGTCTATCATATTAGAATCTGATGTTTCTTATTCATTTGATAATCTCCCAAGGTTATTGAGAGGCTACCCAATGCCGAAAGATTGGAATCAGGCATTAACAGGCGCACAAAAGTTAGGCATTGTTAGGATTTTAGGTAAATTAGTTGAGCTTACTCCTATTGGCTCTGCTGTAAAAGTTCTTTTGCCAACCAATATTGAAACTTGGGCAGAGGTACACAAACAAGTAAAATTAAGGTCAACAAATGGAGTTGCTTTAGTAAATTGCCAACCTCAAGCAGCAGCTGCACTGCGAATATTACTTTTGCAAAATCCGATAACTCGATTGGTAATTGAAGGATTACATAAATTTGAAAGTCATACTGCTAATTTTGCAGATTTGGCGCAGGTCTGCGACCAAATCGATCATGCTCGCGCACCTATTTTTTTTCTTGAACCAAAAGCAGCAGCATTGCTTGTGGATAATAAAGGTAAAATCAATTGGGGACAAATAAAAAGTGAAGATTACCGTTCAACAATGTTTCAGCAATATAAAAGCATTCTTATCCATGCAGGGATTCTGAAAAATACCAAATTAGGTGGTACAACTGCTAAAAATTATGATCCACAAGAGGATATTTGGGAATTAATATAGCTATTAGTTTTCAAGAATTTGTTTAAAGTTGCGCTCGAACACATAAGTATTGTGAAATCCACGCCTGCGGTTGCGGTTATTTCCTCTAAAAATTACACTTTCTACTCCTATCTTTTTGCATATTACACACTCACATTGCTGCCAAGGTTTATCTTCTAAAAGCTCTCTATACATTCGAGTATGTTGTTTTAAACGTCTTTCTTTAGCAGAATCTTTTACTTGACCATCACGAGGTAATTCTAGCAACTTATCGAAAGCAAGCAATTTATGAAGAGTTTCATCTATTGAGAGATTACCTTTATCGTACTCCCGAATCGCGTTAAGTGCATCTTGCTCAAGCTGTTTAAGATGCTCGCGTGTATAGTTATTTTCTAATAAATGCTTAATTCGTATTGAATGCTTATCTACAAAAGGAATACGAATCGCAGCGTAAGTTTTTCCATCCAAAGTATGATAATTTTCTTTTGCATCAAACCAAGCTTTACGCAATGGACTAGCGGAGTCAAAACTGGTGACTCCCAAATGGCGGAAATAAGGAAGAGCATCAATGCGTCCCACTCCAAATAAATGTAGCCTGGTTGTAGGAGTTAAATGTTGAGAAACTTCTTGCAAAATTTCTAATATTTCTTTAGTTGGCGTTCTTGCAACTCCTCCTATAGCGATATATTTATAGCCCATTTCAACTAATGCTTTAACAGCTTCCGCATACTTTTGGGGATTCCAACCTTGAGCTACACCAATAGGTGTAAAGTTATATCCAATATTCTGATGTTTGGATATGAATTCTTCTGCATTTTGCAAAGTTAAGTTATACCGTTTTTCTCTTACTCCAGACTGTGCAAATTGACCAACTATTAAGTGGTCAATACTTACTCCATAACTGAATCCTAATTTTTCGTAATAGTCAAGAATCTCTACAGTGTTATAAGGAGGTTCTTCTTGCTTGATATATCCAAAGGCTCCACAATCTCCCATTATTTCACCTGGGAATCTTATAAATTTGCCGATACCTCCTGCTTTTTCTATATCGGCTCTTTTACTTTTTTTTTTATCAATAATTACTTTAGATACTAAAATACCGTGATAATTGGGCTGTGAGTATATTTCATGAGCATATATATCATCTTGATATGCATTACGATTTTGACTAAATTCGTCTAGTATAAAATTATAACCAGCATCTACCTTATCATCCCATTCTGGAATGAAATATTGCATAGCTAAATTCTTATTAACTGCGGCTGGTAATTTTAAAAATTTCCCTAATTCTTCTTCTGTAGATTTTTGGGTTATCTTTTGTTGAGTATTAACTTTTGATTTATTCTTTTTTTGCATTAGTAGAAATATTTTTGGATGTACATGGAATCGACAGAGGTAATTCCAATTTTTGTAGACGCGCTCCGCGCGACTTCTTGTATAGTGGAATAGATTTATTGAGAATTTGCTCTAATGTTTCTGGATTATTATATAAATTTACTAACAAATCATTATCTAGTGTAATTTCAGTTACTATTAACCTTAATAATTGTCCTTTTAATCCTACTAATGCACAACTAAATCGTGATGCATCTGCATTATCAAGAGTCCATATAAATGACTTACAATTATCTAATTTTATATATTTTCTACTATTCTTCGCAGCTAAAAAAATTAAAGTTTTATTTGCTTGAGTTTTAACTGGTAATTTTAAAGCACGTAAGTATTTATCTCCAAGTAAGACAAATATCAAATCATATTCAATCATTACTTGTTGGAAATTTTCATGTATTTTCAGAAAATCTGCCCAAGAAGAGATTTCATCACTTTTCATGTCATTAAAAGTGACGGAGTAGGGAACGATAACTTCTTCTTCGGAAATTATTCCATACCCAGCGGAGACAATTTTGACATCCACTGATTCTTTCCCCAAGCAGCTTCGCAGGATATTTACACCTTCCATTACTCGTAGATGCTGCAATCCTTTGTACATCTCACCTGCTGGACGGGAATATTGAGAAAGTAATTGCGATTTCTCCTTTAATATCTCTCTATCTTTAAAATCTTCTATTTTTAGCTGATTTTTCGGTTTAAAAAGTTTTTCACCTGTACAAGAAGTAACAACTAAGATGCGCGGTAGTGACATATATTTATGTAGACTTTCTGCATTGCCGCAGGCTAGATTACTGACGGTTTTATTCTCGCGGATTGGATGTGCCTCAACGGCATAATTTAGGTTTAGTATTTATATAATATCAATTTACAATGAGGCTGCATAGAATCTAGACGGTCACAAGTAATGCTGGGAGTATCAGTATGAAGCTTACGTGTTTCCATCAATAATATGCATCTTCAATGTGAAACTATATAACTGGAAATACTTCATTCATCTTCATACTCTACCCAAGAATTTGCAGTTTCTGAGACTGCGATTTTGAGTTTTACACCTGGTGGTACTCTCTTCTTAGTTTCATCATAAATATATTTAGCAATCATCTCAGCTGTGGTTTCATACTCAGGAGGTAAGACTTCGTTAAGTACGCAATGGTCAGTCCTCCTTTCGTAACATCCTGTTTTGCCCAACGTAAGGTTTTGAAATCAGTAACCATGACTGAATGTGGGCAATATGAAGAATACAATTGCGATGAATTTGCTTCAATTTTGACTTTATAAGTGTGCCCATGCATTCTACCACAGGGAACGTCATAATCTTTAATGTAGTGGGCACTATCAAATGTGAATTCTGTTATTACTTTCCATTTGGGCATATTAACGTCCCTTTTTAGAGTTTTTTTTAACAACAATAATGAATGTGCTAGTAGATTCTACATAAGAGGGTTATGTGTGGAAACAATTTACTCATCTAATTCTGTAAATAAAGATTCTAAATTTCGATAACCACTAATTACACGCACAATTTCAATTCTACCGTCTATAATTCGGTAAAGAATAATGTAACCATCCAAAGGAACACCCCGCAATTCAGGTTTAATATTTCCATAACTGCGTCCCATATTGGGGAAATTAGCTAGATATTTACACTTTTTTTCAAACTCATCAACAAAACGCTCTCCAGCATCAATATTTCTACTAGCAAAATAATCAATAATTTCTGACAAATCTTGACTAGCCTCTGGAGAAATAATATGTTGCGTCATCCTTGCGCCTCTCTGGCAGTACGCAGCTTTTCTCGCAGTTTCTCAATTACAACTTCCCCATCAATGCCTTCTCCTCTATCCAACTGTTCAATAGCAACGTCAACTTTTTGCCGTGTTTCTTCTACCCACTGTTGATAACCTTTCTCCCACTCTAATAATAGCTTCAATGCTTTACTAATCACTTCTTCAGCATCAGCATATTTACCTGTTGCAATTTGCGCTTGGATAATTTCTTCTAGCTCTGGTTTAAGTTGGATATTCATGATTTATACTTCCAGTTGATTGATAATGAACATTACCCATTGGTGTTTAAACCTTTGTGCCCTTGAACTTTTGACCGCACCGCTTGACGAATATCATCCCAATCTTGCTCAGTTAAAGGTGTTGCACGTCCAGAATTTAACCCTTCTAGCAATAAAGTTTCTAAACGTTCTTTAGCTTTACGTTTTTGGTCTTGACGCACCAAGTTCCGGAAATACCCGCTAATGGTGCTATAACCACCATCCGTAACCTGTTCCTCCACGTAAGCACGCATGCCATCCGGTAGGGAAATATTAATACTTTTCATCGGAATCTCAGACTGTTTTACTTTATCATGGCAGTTTATGTCATTTTTGCCATGCCTACTGACGATGATAATTCCCGGATAACTATAACAAAGCAATAGCTTCTGATGATTGCTCAGTTATCATGCGGTTACGCCGTTCAGCACAAGAGACAATCAAACTAATGGATAAAATAGATCAAGCAATACCCAGTTTTCCAATCCTGTAAACACAAGGGGAAATAGCTATGCAAAACTTCACCAGAATTACCCGCAACCCAGAAGTAATGGGTGGTAAACCCTGCATTAGCGCTCTGCGCGTCACCGTTGGTACAATCGTTGATTTAATGGTATCTGGACATACCCCCAACGACATTCTCGCAGCATATCCCTACCTAGAAGAGGCAGATATATATCAAGCACTTGCTTGGGAAGAAAAAGCAAAACGCGGTAGCTGGGAAAAATTTCAACAAGTTTTAAAAAAAATGCCTGATGTAGAACCAAAAGATGACGATAAATTATAACCAATAAAATCTTCTAGCCATCAACAATTAATACATCAAATTGTAACTGTTCCACCTATCATGACTATTAAAGAACAACTGCTACAAGAAATTGAAAAAGTACCGGAACCTCTCTTAGAGGATGTTTGGAAAGTCTAAAAGGTTACTTAAAACCTCTCTGGTAAACCTCTCTCCTAGTAAGAGAGAGTCTTTGAAACCCCCATTCCCTTGTAGAGAATGGGATAGGGGGGTTAGGTTTGGG
>JASJCJ010000269.1 GCA_030066045.1 Calothrix sp. MO_167.B12 | reverse complement strand
TTCTACATTCTTTTAACAGGTTAGCTAACCATTTATTAATTGCTGGATTGGGAATCCAAATCCTAAATTATTGCGAATTACAAAAAATAAACCCAATACTGCGACGAAAAAACATGTAGCAGCCATATCTTGACTCAAACAAAAGAGCTTTTCTCGCCATAGACCATAAAGGTTTGTCAGGTATAATGGTAAATCACTCAATGCGATCGCAATTACTGCTCCTAATACACCAAACTTTTGAAATAACAGAGGTACAGCTATGGCAATAATGGCGAATCGGGCAAAATTACTTTGAGCAGAATATAAAGGTTTACCGAGTGCTAATAAAGCAGGACTAATAGTATAAAAAAGTAAAGAAAACCACATTCCACAACATAAAATTGGCATTATCCAGCCAGCATCACGATATCTTTGATCGTAGAGGATAGATACAACTAAATCGCCAGTAGTAACTAGTGCTGCTAAGAAAATTGCAAATCCCAGTAATAATATTCGTCGCTGAGTCAGAATCTTTCCCCGTAAAATATGTCTTGGTAAATCTGACTGTTTGGCAATAGCTGGAAAAATTACTTTATTACTCAGTACTTTGATAGTTTCTCGCGGTATACTTGCCAAAGTATAAGCAATTATGTAAACTCCCAGCATCTTAAAGGAGAGTAATTTCCCTAAAATCATGTAGTCAGCTTGTTCGGCTGCAAACATAAACCCTGATGCCAAAAACATCCATTTACCAAAGGAAAGAATTTCTTTCGCCGCATCTTTATCCCACTCGAACCAATTAGAATATTTGGGAATTAACCAATAGCTACTAACTAATCTATATACACCCGGGATTAAAGTTCCTATAGCTAAAGTCCAAAGACTAGGATATAGCCAAACAAAAAAGATGAGTGTAGAAAAATAACAGAACTGTAAGACTAATTCATACAGAGAAAGCTTGCCTAACTCCATACGCCGATTAAGTGTATATATGCTAGTAGAACTAAATCCATCTAACACTGAATATATAGTTACAACCGGAATTAGCCACAATAATCGTTGGTCATCATAAAAAAATGCAATGGGAAAACTAATCAGCAGACAAACAAACCAAATTACAAAACCGCGAAGAATCTTTAAAGTCCAAGCTGTATTTAAAAAACTGGGTTCATCTCCTCGTTTACTATTAATAATATTTTGACCAATACCAATATCTGAGAATAGTGTTAAACCCATACGTAAGGTATTAACAAAAGCCATTAAACCAAAAAATTCTGGTTGCAATAGACGAGTAAGAACTAAATTATTACCAAATCTCAGTAGATAATTTCCTCCAAAACCAATCACAGTCCAGATGGCTCCACGGATTGCCAATTGTTTTACAGATTTCATAAATTCCTTAAGAACTTAACAGATGTTCTGGTACGAGATTTGAGTTGAGAGTAACTTGCTCTGGTTTGTAATTTGGACGAATGGGTTCTATATCGCCTTGCAAAGCACTATTCATCAGTTGGTATAACCAAGAAACTT
Organism: Calothrix sp. MO_167.B12; assembly: GCA_030066045.1. Lineage (GTDB taxonomy): Bacteria > Cyanobacteriota > Cyanobacteriia > Cyanobacteriales > Nostocaceae > Calothrix_A. The sequence goes on along the minus strand of JASJCJ010000269.1, from coordinate 7,663 downwards.
CATTACCTATATTGAAATCTCTTTCTACTTTGTCTCGACCTTGAGTACCAAATGCTACCCTGATTTCAGGATTATTCAGTAATAATTCGATACTGTCGGCTAGGGAAACAGAGTCTCCTGGGGGAACAAGGTAGCCGTTGACTCCATTTTCCACTAACTCGCTAATACCAGCAATTTGCGGGGCAACTACAGGCACACCTGCTGCCATTGCTTCCATTAAGACTACTGGTAATCCCTCGGCAAAGCTCGACATGACAAAAATGTCTGTTTGCTGAAGATAATCTCTAACCTCTGCTTGGGATTTGGAACCCACATAATTAACATTTTTAGTCAAGCCTAACTGGACAGTCATTTCTTCTAACTGTTCCCGTTCCCCGCCATCACCAACAACTGTTAATAAAATATCTGGGTGTTTTTTGCGTAATGTTATCAAGCTTGACAGCAATATGGGTAATCCTTTAGCAGCAGCCAGTCTGCCTACAAATAGTAAGCGTTTTCCTAGCCCCTGATGGGTAACTGCTGGAAATAAAGTTGGATCGATACCGCAATGGACGATATGCATTCGATCCCATTTTTCAGGAGGAGCAAATATCATACCCTGGCTGCGAGCAAAATGACTAATGCAAGTTACAAATAATGCTCGCTTAATTTTTTCATCAAGTCGCCATTGATACGCTCTCAAGAAAATGTATGGTCCATGTAATGTAAAGCTGTAGGTACATCCTCCCATTTCAGCGGCAATCATTGCTACAGTACCACTAGCTTCGGCAATATGATTGTGGAGGTGGGCAATGTTCCTGACTTTAATTTGTTGGGCAAGGATACCAGCTTCCAAAAAGTAGAATAATTGATACAGTCCACCCTTAAATCCAGGTTGACTAGTAGACCAAGCTAGAGCGATCGCTTGCAAGTATTTTTTCGGATAAGCCAGTAATAAATTGACATGGGCAAATAGTAATTTCACTGGATGAGGAGGGAGAATATAAAAAGTGCGATCGCGTTCTTGTTTTTGCTCTTCTCCCACCATGTGTGTGTCATCAGTGCGGCGAATGGAGAATGTATGGACATCCACACCCATTTCCCGCAAACCAATTACTTCCCGTTGGATAAAGGTATCTGTCACCCTGGGATACTCACCAGTTAAGTAGGCAATCCGCATAAGCTCTCCTCTGTTGTTCCATCGGTCTCTGCAAGGGAGGTAGAAGATACTTGTAATAAGTCACCATTACGACTAATACGTTGGAGTGCTTCATCTAGGGAATATTTGGGTGTCCAATTTAACAGGTTTTTGGCGCGGTGGTTACTGAAGCGAAAATGTTTGAATCTGGCATCTAATATCACTGGGTTAAATATACCAGGTAATCGCGCCTGTCCTTTGAGGAAAACTTTGTTGTATTTCCAAAATATCCAAGCGATGCTACGCATCAATGTCCAGTTTATGGGAATTGTTTTTGGTATGGGTAGGGCATATCGCTGCAATCTCTTCACATATGTCCTTTGAGTGGGCAAGTTATCATCGACGATATTGATAATTTTACCGCTCGCCTGGGGACGTTCCGCCGCACAAACAATGGCATCTGCACAATTTTCGATATAAGTCAAGGGCATAGTTGCATAACCACCAATTCGCAACCAGAGATTACCAGCTAGTTTACCCCCCAACAGGGTACTCCAAATATTATCTCGTCCGTATATCAATCCGGGGCGAATGGTTGTAACTTGTGAGTGCTGGTGATTTTGTTGAAACTCTTGAATCAGTTCTTCTTGAAGTAATTTGGTTTGGGTGTACTCTTCTCGCTCTAAGGGGTCACATTCAGTGATAGAATCTTCCTTTATTGTCGTCCGAGATCGGATGCGAAGATAGTCGTATACGCAGAAGGTACTAATATTAACCAAACGCATCATATTTGCCTCAACCATAGCGTTGAGTAAATTTTCTGTGGTAATTACTGTGCCTGCAAATCGGGTGTAAAAGTCCCCGTCTTTAGCTGCAGCTAGGTGAATGACTGCATCTACATCCTGGAGAGCATCCACAATACCTGCTTGACGGCGCAAGTCGAGACGGACTAGCTCCACGGCTGGATGATTTGACCAAGGTAGTTTTTTCAGGTCACTAGATGGACGCACTACCGCCTTTACTTGATGCCCTTTTCGCAGTGCTTGGACAACTACATACTGTCCAACAAAACCAGAAGCACCCGTAATTAATAATTTCATGTAATCATCAACCTCATTAAATAGTAGTTTGTAATTCGTATTTAGGGCGTTGCACAATATGATGAAGTAATGAACCACAAAGACGCAAAGTACGCGAAGTGGCTTCGGTGAAGGGTAGAAAAGATTTTCTGATCAAGAGAGAAGAGGGCATTGCTGAATCATAATATGAAATTGAAAAATCAGGTATCTTACAGCAGTTTTCATGTATTTAGACCACACTCTGATATCTGTATTTCTTTCTTATCTTTGCGTCTTTGCGTCTACCCTACGGGAAGCCGCTGCGCGTCTAATGCGTGAGATAAATACATATTTTTATTCAGCAACGCCGAGAAAATAAAATCATCCCCCAATCTAAAATCTACCAGTTTCTAGAAGTAACTTATTCACCAAGCGATTAGTACGTTCCATATCTTCAAAACTAATGGGTGGGGTCTTTCCTTCAATTAGTGCTTCATAGGTTCTATCTAACAGCCGGTGCAACCCTTCATAGGGAGTTTTTTGCATGATCTTGTTGCGGAAATTGATAAATGTTGATCCAATCAAGTCCCATCCATTCATAAAATGATTAATCAGTGGAGATAGCACCTCTCCCGCACGGGGAATAACACAACGTAAATATGGTTGGAATAAATCCGTTTCTGCATAACCTTCTGAACCCCGGACTATGACACTAAATGCCTTGGGTAGGGTATGACTGCTGAAGCGAATCCGAGCATGGGCTGAATTACCAATCGCGATCGCATCTAGGTCATCATATTTAAATAATTCCCCACCACCGTGATTACTCCAAGCCACACTAACCCGCTCAAAATCAGGAATAAAACGTACTACCAAAGAACATAGATGGGTAATAAAATCATGCACTACCCCTGCGGGAAGTTGATGAATTGGGTTAGGTAAATTTTCATCAGCAAAAGCCCCTCCATCCCTCACAGGTAGAGCAATTCTCACTTCCACTTCCTGAATTTCGCCCAGCATACCTGCTGCGACTAATCTACTAATCGCTAAGATTTTCTCATTAAAACAGTAGTTCTGATTTTCCACTAACCAGCACTTCTGTGACTTTGCTAACTGCCAAAGTTCTTGAAACTCATCATAGGTTGGGGCAATGGGCTTTTCACAAAATACGTGAACCCCCGCTTCTAAACAATCCGTGGCAATTTTTTTGTGGGTATGAGGAGGAGTAAGAATGTGGACAATATCTGGCTTCACCTCAAATAGCATCCGCCGATAATCAGTATAAGTAGAACTTGCCCCAAACCTCCGGGCTGCATATTTAGCTGATGCTGGAGAAAGGTCACAAACGCTGACTAAATTTGCCCGTTCTGAGGTTGACAAAAAACTGAGATGCTCCTTAGAAATTGCTCCCGTCCCAATTACTGCTGATTTAAGTTTGGTGACCATAACTCATTTTTCCAATTAAATAATTTAAATTTCAATTAACTGCTAGAAAGGGCACTTTTGTACTCTACAATTTTGCTTTGGCGTTTCAATAATCGCCAAAAATAAAATTTCATTTGCCCTTGTAACATCGGCAATTTATCGATGACACAAAACAGAGCATAAAAAATAGCCGTTTGCCGATCGCAACCTTTTTTACTGGTCATAGAATATACCCGATAAAACAAGTAACCATAAGCTATTACTAGTAACAGCAAGCTCAGTCCTTTAGTGGGTAATAAAGCTATGACAGTCAATAAAGGTAAAATAAAGCCCCAAACCCAGATCCGACGACATTCCTTTACCCAATGCCGTTCAGGGCTACCACCGTGCAACCAAGCACCTTCTGCATAAGCGTAACCACTGCGGAGCGATCGCTTCCACCATTGACTAAAATAGTTAATGCAAGCATCGTGTAATGTCATTTCCGCATCAATACGGTGAATTTTACCACCATGCCGACGCAAACGCACGCATAGTTCCGGTTCTTCTCCTGCAATCAAGGTTGGATTAAATCCTCCAACTTGTTTTAATGCAGTTACTCGCATCATCGAGTCGCCACCACAGTATTTAGCCTCTCCTATCGGGGTATTCCATTCAACATCACAGAGGAGATTATATACGGAGTGACGGGGAAATTCTTCTCTCCGCCGACCGCATACTACCACAACTTGAGGTTGGTTTACTAGCTCATTCACTGCACTTTCCCACCATCCCTCTACAACCCGACAATCTCCATCGACAAACTGGACAAACTCAATATCAGGTCTGTGTTGTAGCAAATATTCCCACCCTGCATTTCTTGCCCGAGCGGCAGTAAAGGGGATCGATAAATCTAGTTCGACAACGGCAACACCTAGAGAATCAGCCAACTCAACACTACCATCTGTAGATCCAGAATCGACATAAACAATGGTGTGCCCTTCTTTAATCACAGAGAGCAGACAACTTTTTAACCGATCTCCCTCGTTCCTGCCAATAATTACAACTCCTATAGAATACAATTTAATACCTCCTATAATTAATTATTTCGTAATTTACACTTAGAATTTTCATCTTCTAGCAAAATATCTAGAGCTTGATATCTGTATTGTTTCAGGCATCTTTTTACCAAATTTTACCTGATTGACAGTAAAAGCTATTGTGAGAAACAATACCCAGTATAAATTAGTTTGGTACAATAATAAACTCTCTGTAATATTATTCAAAATCAAGAAGAACATAAAAGCTAACAGCCAAAGTTCTTCTGGCTTTCTAGTTGCATAAGCTTGTTTCAAAACTTGTGTAAAAGTAGTGACATAGGTAATCAAAAAAAGTGACAAACCAATCAAGCCAAAATCAATTGCCAAATCGAGAAAGCCATTATGACCATGGGGTGGATGCCAGCCTGAACCAATGACTTGACCTACTTCAATTGCATATGGACTATGGGGAGCGAAAAATGCTCCACGTCCAAAACCCAACCATGGCCGTTCCATTAACCTATTTATCATCACACTCCAAATAGGTATTCTTCCTGTTAAGCTTGGGTCTCTTCCTAAGCCGGTTAAAAGTTCTGTCCAATAGCTAACAATAACTAGGGTAAAACACCCCAAAACCAAAATTCCCATGTCTAACAAAATTACGCTTATCTTACCCCTCCATCTAAATTTTTGATAAATAAACATAATTAATAAAATTACACCAAACAACACTAATGCTGTTCTGGATGTAGAAGTGAACATCAATAAAAATAAAAATCCAAAACCTAAATACTTAACTATTTTGAATTTATTTATGGGTAGATAAAAGCAGCTTAAAGACCCTAAAAGCATCATACTACCAAGGGAATTTTTGTGTCCATATATCCCTTTCCATGCTCCTGTATGTTCCCCTGTAATATGTCTGCCAACTTGAGGTAGTCCTAGGGCACAAATGATACTTAAAACACCTCCTATTAACAAAGTATATCCCACCAGTCTTATTTGCTCTTTCAAGCTAAATCTACTAGCAAAATATAAGGAAAAGCTAGTCATCATCCAAATATCCCTGGCATTAGACAGAGTATAATCTGGGAATTCTGACCAGATGAAAGAGAAAAAAGCTATGATTGATAATAAAAATAGCAATATATTTTTGCTCAATATTTTGATTGTATTTTGCCAAAAAATGCAAACCAAAATAGTTGAAAATCCCAAAATAAAAAATCTTACTAATGTCACCAAAAAGCTAGGAAGTATCAGACCGAAAGAATGGACTCCAAAGGCTCCTGAAAAAAAAGTTAATCCGAAGATAATAAAAATATATTCGCCAAGTCTGAGAAATTTAATCACTGTTTCATCTCCTCTAATCTGCCTGAATAAAAATCATGTATTTGATTTTTATTAGATTGACAATAACTGTTACATTATGAAATCCAAATTAAGTTACTTTGAGTTAATATAAGAATTTTAGGTAAAGCGATTCATCACTAGATAAGTAAGATAGGCTAAAGATAAAAAATATTCTGGATTTTGAGTTCCATAGGCAGTTAAAAACGTGTCAGAAACATATTATTATTTCTGTGAGGATGATAAAAATTAGAATAAGTCTGATATAGATGGTTTACACGTTTTTCATAGGTTTTTTCAAAATAGTGTTCACTGGCAAATTCCAAAGCTTTAAATGACATTTCTTTAATAGTCGGTCTATTATTATTTAATTCTGCAATTTTCTTCGCCATTAACTTGGGTTCATGCATATGAACTAACCATCCAGCTTGGGAATATTCTACAATTCCAGCAAAAGCTTCATTTGCGTAACCGATAATGGGTACACCACAAGACATAGTTTCCAAATAAGTACAGGAAGGATCGCCCTGTCTGTGGCAACAAATAAATAAATCTATATTATGTTTGATTAAGGGTATCAGTTGAGAATGAAAATTTAACGATCCCATTAATTGCACAAAATTTTGCAGACCCTTTACAGTTATTTGAGACTGCATTTCGTCTTTAAGCTCCCCATCACCGCAGATAAACATTTTGTAGGGAACCCGGAGTTCCCGAAGTTCCTGAGCAATATCTATCAGATGTGTGACTCCTTTGATTTTGACCAGTCTACCAGAAAAACATAAGCGTAATGGTTGTTGGCGATCGCATAAATATTTAGCCCTTTTTTGAATATCTTCATTTTTTGCTAGTAAGTCTTGAGGAACTCGATTATCAAAATATAAAAGTGCGTTGCTATTAATTTGGCGATACACTTCATAAGTAGGAATCCCATTAGAGTGGATGCCGCTGGCTATCTTTATCGCTTGTACTTGTTTCTTTTCTTGGTTTTCTTCCCATAAATTTCTTCGCCAACGCAGAATTGGATTATTTGTATTCAAAGCTTTAATTTGCTTTCTAGTATTCAAGGTACATTCACAGTAATAAATACTGGGGACATTAGCTATTTGGCAATGCTTACTAATATTTGTATGTCTATGCCCCATAGTAATGTATACAATTGATTTATTTTGGGCAAATGTAGCAGGGTTCAGATGGTTGACAGATATTATTTCTAAATCAAACGGTAATTTACGAGGATTAACTGCAACCGTTTCCATAACTTCTGATTTATTCGGGTCTTGTTCAACTAAAACTCGCATTCTCCCCGGCCAAAGGTTAGAAAATAGAACCATTTCATCTAAAAATTTTTTTACCATTTGGACTTTTGTCGGAGAAAGACACCTAACTTGATATGTATTTATTAATGTTAGTCCTATGTGGCTTTTATTCATCATTAAACCTTTACTCAAATTTTAGGTAGATAAGTCAGCTCAAAAACCGAACAATATATGTATCAATTATTAGTATGAAATTAGATGTTGATTACAGTAATTCAGGACTTACGCAACTGGCACATTTCACCTCAAACTGTCACATAGTAGTGATTTGTCTATAATGCTTATAAATCAAGGAACATAGAGTTTTATACCAAATTTAAGTATGTGTGCCAGTTGCCATAATTTTGTGACGCTTGCGTAAGTCCTATTGATATTTAA
>JASJCJ010000037.1 GCA_030066045.1 Calothrix sp. MO_167.B12 | reverse complement strand
CCCCAGTTGAATTAAGTAATAAGTAATAAGTAATAAGTAATAAGTTTGTTTTTGTGACCGGGATTCAAACCCCGTCCCAAAAACATTCTGCCTCAAAAGACAGGGCACCAGACCCCAATATTTCGGTACAAATCTCACAACCAAGGATAAAAATATCTCGAGTGCGGCTCCCACACCTAAGCTATCAACTGTCAACCGTCAACTGTCAACTAACAACTATTTTCCAGGCAAACAAAAGGTGACAATAATTTGATAGAGTTTTGAGGAGCATTAATTTTGTCTCTCAATCCTAACCCCAGGATAAAGAAACCAGTTATTTAAGCATTGGAAGCATGGCAGCGTTGATTGGACGAGATTTGTTAAGTCTAGCCGAACTCAGTCCGACTGAAGTTCAAGAATTACTGCAACTAGCAGCTCAACTCAAATCCCAGCAGTTGAATTTGCGCTGCCATAAAACCTTGGGACTGTTGTTTTCCAAAGCTTCTACCCGCACCAGAGTTAGCTTCACAGTCGCAATGTACCAGTTGGGTGGACAGGTAATCGATCTCAATCCTAATGTTACCCAAGTTAGCCGTGGCGAACCCATACAAGATACAGCACGAGTACTAGACAGATATTTAGATGTTTTGGCAATTCGCACCTTTGCTCAAGATGAGTTGGAAACCTTTGCCAAGTACGCTAAAATACCCGTAATTAATGCCTTGACAGATTTAGAACATCCTTGTCAAATTTTGGCAGATTTAATGACCATTAAAGAACATTTTGGTCAACTTAAGGACTTAACTTTAACCTATGTGGGTGATGGTAATAACGTTGCCAATTCTCTGATGCTGGGTTGCGCCCTGGTAGGGATGAATGTACGAATTGCCACCCCCAGTGGCTACGAACCCAATGCTATGATTATTGAAAAAGCACGAGCGATCGCTAATAATACAACCCAAGTCACAATTATTAAAGATCCCCACGCCGCAACGGAAGGCACCCATGTAATTTACACAGACGTGTGGGCTAGTATGGGACAAGAATCCCAAGCAAGCGATCGCAACCCCATTTTTCAACCATACCAAATTAATACCCAATTATTAAGTCTGGCAGCAAAAGATGCCATAGTTTTACACTGTTTACCAGCACATCGCAGTGAAGAAATTACTGATGAAGTCATTGAAGGTTCTCAATCCCTAGTTTGGGAACAAGCAGAAAACCGAATGCACGCCCAAAAAGCCTTGCTGGCTAGTATTTTAGGAGCAAATTGACACTCTAAAAATCTTATATTGTAAGCACCTCAGGTTCTTTTTGGATCAAAAAGTGCAAGAGAATAGGGGTATAAGGTTGAAACTGTTCCCTGTCCCCTGTTACGAGTTCCCTACCCCCACAATCATGACTTTTATAGCTAACGCTACGCGAACAGCAAGCCCTATCTAGGGTCTGCTGAATAAGTATAAAACATTGATTTATCAATGCTTTTGGGCTATTTTTTGGTCAAGGGCGTGTAAGGGAATTAGGATTTTCAACCTCAAATCCTTGCATCTGGTATTTTTTGCGAGTAAAAAAATAGAAACCCATAGGCTGTAACTATTGCCTATTGCCTATTGCCTATTCCCTACCTCCACAATCATGACTTTTTGCTCCAAGCCCTATCTAAATTTCACATCCAGAAATTCTCATGCAGGGAGAGCTTTTTTGTAGTACTAATGTTCTTAGGACAATTGTACTTTACCTCCCAGCAAAATTTATGGAAAGACTAACAGAAGCTCAACAAGAATTATATGATTGGCTCAGGGAATATATTCGTAGCCGTCAGCATTCGCCTTCCATTAGGCAAATGATGGAAGCCATGCAGTTAAAATCACCAGCACCAATTCAAAGTCGCTTAGAGCATTTACGCAATAAGGGATACATTGAATGGACTGAAGGTAAAGCGCGAACGATTCGGATTTTAAAATCTTTAAAACCAGGTATCCCTGTTTTGGGGACTATCGCCGCCGGTGGTTTGGTAGAACCATTTACCGATGCGGTGGAGCATATTGATTTTGCTAATTTAAGTTTACCGTCCCACACCTATGCCTTGCGGGTGACTGGTGACAGTATGATTGAAGACTCAATTTTAGATGGGGATTTGGTATTTTTACGCCCCGTATCAGAACCAGACATGATTAAGGATGGTACAATTGTGGCAGCGAGGGTGGAAGGATATGGTACAACTTTGAAGCAATTTTTCCGCCAGGGGGATATTGTTACCCTCAAGCCAGCAAATCCCCAATACCAACCCATCGAAGTATCAGCACCTCAAGTAGAGGTACAGGGTTCCCTTGTAGGTGTTTGGAGACATTATCATCACTAACTGACTCGTCATTGGTCATTTGCAAGCTACAAATAATGTTTGCAACATACACATTTTTCCTTAGGGCACGGCACCACTAAGATAATTTGCTCCACCAAAATGTTGTGGATGACGTGCCCCTACTCCTACTTGGATGCCTAAGCCAGGAAGTCGCCCTCCTGACTCGGCTACAAAACCGTGCATGAAACGTTAACTTCACACGGCTCCTCAGAGGATGTTTGGAAAGTCTAAAAAAGCTCCAGTAACGGTATTCTGTCAGTAGATAAAAATGCGACAGGGTTACTAGAGCAATGTCTACATCATACCCAACAGATCTAACAGATGAACAATGGGAATTACTATCTGTGCTTATTCCTCGGGAAAATACAGGTTGTCGTCCTCGTTGCGTTGACATACGTGGTGTGTGGTTAGTGCAATCTTTTATATTCTTTGTGCGGGTTGTGCATGGCGTATGTTGCCCCATGACTATCCCAAATGGCAAACGGTTTACTATTGAGCAAAGACTACGAAATCTTACCGCATACCCATGAAACATTTGTGCAAGTTGCAATGATTCGGTTAATGCTTAGGAGACTCGCTTAATTGATTCGTTTAATACTTTCCAAACATCCTCTCAGGCTTGGTGTATCCGAGAATTAAACGGGGTGATTTTAGTTTATTATCATGGTCAAGGGAAACCACCGACTTGGGAGCTACCACAAATACCTGAATTAAATTCTCAAGATTGGACAAATTTTAAACCAGTGGGTCAGTGGCAAATCAGTTCCCATGTACAAGATCTACACGAACAAGTTGTAGATATTGCCCATTTCCCGATAGTACATTCCGACCATTCTGCAAAAAGTCAAGGTTGTGATGTAGATGGTTCAGTTTGGAAGTAACGCCTTTATTCAGGACAGGCTTTTAAAGCTGCAACATTGGACTTAAAGATAGAAACTAAATACGAAATTGCCCTTTATGGCTTGGGTTATAGCTTACAAAGATATTCCATAACTGGAATCGGCAAATTGCAATTCATTCTCCTGTTTTTGACAACACCAGTGAATGAGAAATCTATTGATGTTCGCTTACTGATTAGTGTAAAAAAAATCTTTAACAAAACTATAGCATTGGCTTTAATATCACCAGTGCTTAAAGTGTTGAAACAGGAAATGAAAAAAGATATCACTATTCTGGAAAATAAGCTTTACCAAACTTATCCTTTGTTATGTGATAGGGATGGCGAAATTATGAGATATCGACATTGGGCACAGCAATTTTATTCAAATTAACTTATTATGAAATCACGTTTTTAATTTACATCCTTAAATTTTAATTACTAAAATTTTATGCCCTATTCTTTTAACATACTTTTTACCCAACCAAGGTCAAATATCAATTCATAAATGCGATTGTGAATCTTGAGCAGTCCTTTTTCTTGAATGACTAACCCAGATAAAAGTAATTCTCTTACTTCTATACTATCAACTTTGGTAATTGCTCCTTCCTCTAAGATTTGTTGATAAATTTTCCACAGTTTCACAGGTTCTAATCCCGGATTAAATGACTGATTTTCTACTGTATGATGACGAATAATATTATGCTTCGCATAGCGGTAAAGCCGATCTCTAATAGTTTTTAAATGCTGTGGCTCGTCCTGAGATTCCCAATTTTCAATGATTTGATTTTGTACCAAATCCTCAATCCATTCTGCTTCTATCCCAGGAGCAATGGCGTATGGCGAATTACGAATTAGATTACAAATTTTTTGGGTTAAAAATGGCTGACCATTTGTCCACTTTAATATTTCTTTCAGTACAGCTTGAGGATTACTAACTTTTTCTTGCAATCCTTGTAGTAAAGGTTGAGCCTCATGTAGTTGAAAACCTTGCAATCGAATGGCATTACCAATATTAAAAGGAGTACGATTTTTATCTTGAATAAATTGAGAAGGTGTGGCTACACCAAGCAGCACAAAAGTCAGTCTATTATATTCTATATTATTAGCACGTTGATTATAGCAATTACGAATCATGATGAAAAAATCATCAATCTTAAAGCCTAAGTTAATCATGCTGTCAATTTCATCAATAAAAATAATAATTTTTTCACTAATATTTTCCAGTAATACCTGATTGAAAAATTCGCTCACACGCTGAACGGGTGACAACATTTCATGTTCACGCCACCACTTACGGATATCTATTTTTTCTAACAGGTTCAAGCTATTGGCTAATATATAAATAAATCCCGCATACCACTGTTCTATTGTTACATAACGGTTGCCAATCTCGGAAATATCAACAGCAGCACAAACAAAACCCTCTGCTTGTAGCCTGTTCATAATTTGCACTCGCAGACTAGACTTACCCATTTGCCGGGCATTGAAGATATAACAGAATTCGCCTAACTTCAAATATCTGTAGAGATATCGATCTGCAGAACGTACCACATAGGTAGGTGCATCCATTGGTAGACTACCTCCTACTTGATACTCATAATTAGAAATTTTTTCTCCGCTTCTGAGTAAAGCATTCTCAATTAGTAACTCAGATTGAGTAGCTTTGAGAATTTCTAGAGTTTCTGATAGTTTTTGCGTCCTTTCTTCGACTTTTTTTTCTAAATTAGTATTAGCGTACTCTAATTCCTCTGCAGCTCGTTGTAAAGCAACATTTTTTTGTGATAATTTTTTAGTGAACTTAATTCTTTGAGCTTCCGCTTGATTCCTTTCAGTGATATCTATAAAAGCTGCAATCGCATAAATTATTTTACCATGGCGATCGAAAATAGGTGTTGCTGATACCTCTAAGGGAATAACTAGATCTCCTCGATGAATTTCAGTATCATCTACGGTAACAGTTTCACCTTGCAGTGCCCTAAAAATAGGCTGTTTCTCAGCAGGATAAATATCTTGGGTACCTGTTACATAAGCTTGATAAAACTCTGGCAATTTATCTAAACTCATATTTGATACTATATCTTTACCCAATATTTTTTGTGCAGTCTTATTGGCATAGTGAGATTTACCTCTAGAATCAACTACAAATATTCCTACTGGTACAGCATCTAGAAATTGAGATAATCTTTTTTCGCTGTTAGTTAAGTCTTCTTGTGCCTGTTTACGTTCTTTAATTTCTTGACTTAATTTACTATTTAAAGAGGTGGTTTTTTCATATAATCTAGCATTTTCAATCGAAATAGCTGCTTGGGAAGATAATATTTTTAAAACTTCTAATCTATCAGAAGTAAAGGCTCCTGAAGTTAAGTTATTTTCTAGATATAGGATACCTATACATTTACCTTGATAAACAATAGCAGTACATAAAATAGATTTAGGCTTTCTGGCAACTATATAAGGATCTGTAGAGAATATACCTTCATAGGTTACATCATCAATCACTACATCTTGCCAACTTCTATGCACATAATTAATAATAGATAGAGGTAACATACATACTTGTTTAGGATGCACTAATACTTCTATCTGTTCATCTATTATATCTATTTTACTTTGTGCCTTTATTAGTAATTCTCCTTCTACATCTAGCAAGAGATAGCATGCTTGGGCACCAGCATTTCTTAACACAATTGCCATTATCTTTTCTAGTAGTTTATCTAGGACAATTTCACCAGCAATTGCTTGAGATGCTTTGATAACTGCTTTTAAATCTATTTGATTAGTGGTAGTTTTATTGGTAATAATTGAATTGTGATTAATTGTAATTGCATCTGTGATATTTGGTATAGATATTTTATTTAATAGCTGGGCATATTTAGAATTTAAGTTTTCCACCTTAGCCTTTGCTCCCCAATTACCATAGGCACTGTAGGCTGACTTAATATATATTTCTGCTATTTTCATCCTACCGCAAGCAAGATAAAAGTCTGCTGCTCTCTCATAAGCCAAAGCTTCTTCATGAATGTATTCATTTTCTTTTGCTCCAGCAATGGCGCGATCATAATAATCCATTGCTAATATTTTTTGCCCATAATTACGAGCTTTTTCAGCTTCTATTAAATAATATTTATGCTGATAGTTAGCAGGAGAATTATCTGCCCATACTTTCATCTTTTCTTGGTTAGCATTTACAATATCTAGAAGACTTTGACATTCACTTAAATCAGATTTTTCTTGTAGATTGTAGGATTGAGATAATTCTGCCAGAATAGCTAAAGAATAATAGAAAATATAATTAACATACCCTATGGTAGTAGTTATCGGTTCTATATAATTTTCAGCTAATTTGGCATTCTCTATAGATTTTTGATAATCTCCAAATAAATAACAAAGTATAGTTTTAGCTGAATAAATTGAAAACAGCGACTGAAGATTATTCACTTCTGATAAATAAGGTAATATTTCTAATTCATTAAACTCTTCACCTATCAGATAATCTGGGGATTTTTCACAATTATAATCTAGTAAAGTTAAAGTTACTTGTCTCCATATTTTAGTATAATAAAAAGAAAATTCATTTTTAATTTGAGAAATTAAATTAATATATTGAGATTGAGAATTATAAACCTTTTCTAGGCTAACTCCAAGTAAAAATATATTTTGAGAATAGAACATGGCAGCATAACTTGTATATTCTAGATCGCCATTTTTGAGACCAATTTCAATTGCTTTTAATGATAATTCCAAAGATTTTTTACCATGCTCTTTCCAGTGTATAATGCAAATGGAAATGAGATGATAAACCCGAGACATTGTTTGTTGTACATCTAATTTTTCAACCAAACTGAGAGCTAGTTTACCAAACTTATATCCCAAATCTATGTCCTTAATTGAACCACATAAAAGTAAACCATAAAGACCATAAGCATAAGCAGCAGAAGGAGTATTTCCATACTGACTACAAATATTAATCATGGTTATAATAATTGGTGCAACTAGTGTTGGATTACTAATAAAAGCAGGAGCAGTAATTGTTTCTAAAATATCTATCACCTTTATTTTATAAATGTCAGTCATTTCTGATAAGTTCAACAAGTCCTGGATAATCAGTTTTTTATTTATTTCTTGGGAAAGATTAATTTCCAAAATATCCAAAACTTTAAATCCAATATCTAAGGCCTGTTGCATTTCATTTTGATAAATACAAAACTTAATTTGTAACTCATATAAATTAATTTTATCGAGAATATTTTGAGCTTTTTTAATGGCAATTTTAGAAAGGTGAAATGCTGATTCTATATTAGTGTTGATAAATTCTAATTCTATATTTCCCAGATATAATTCAAAAGTTAATTCATAATTGGCGATCCAGCTATCTTCATCTAATAAATTCAAGGCGAAACGAAAATATTCTAGTGATGATATGTAGGCATTTGCTACCTTAGCTTTATGACCAGCAATCAGATTTAATTGTGCTAGTTCATATTTGTCTGACTGTAATTCATTGAATTCAAAACCAAGATTTAATTGATTTACCAAATCAAATATTTTTTCTTCTATTTGTTCTGGACTAGTTTGATTGAGTAGTAGTTGACCAATTTGCCAATGAAGTTCTTGCTTTTGTCTATCTGAAATTAGGTAATATGCTGCTTGTTGTACTCTATCATGCAAAAATTTATATTCTTTATATTTACTTTGATATGGATTATTATTTCTCATTACAGAGAACTCAGTAAATGTTCTATGATCATTTACTGGTAATATCAGACCAGTTTCAATTATTTTTAACAGTTCATTTTCTGTACGCTCAATCTTGGTTCTATTAATAATAGATAGAGTTTCTAGGTCGAATTTACTACCAATACAGGAGGCTAGTTTTAAAATATTTTGTGTATCATGATGCAGTTTGGAAATATTACTAACCATTAATTCAATGACATTATCACTGATCGCCATATTTTGGATTCTATCAATATCCCATTGCCAAGCTCCACGACAATCATCAAATTCAACTAATTGCTCCTGGTGAATAGCTTTGAGTAATTGAATCAAGAAGAAAGGATTGCCATTGGTTTTTTTGTGTAATATTTCTGCTAATAAATATGAAATTTCTGACTTGCAGTGACAAATATCAATAAGTAATTGATGGATATATTCTACATTTAATGAATCAAGGATAATGGTACTTATTTTAACTTTAGTATTTTGCATATCCTCCAATATATTCATAAAAATGTTTGTATGAATTACTTCATAGTTACGATATGTGCCAACCACTAAAAGATGCTTAATTTCAGAGCTATTCATCAATAGTTGGATTAATTTTAAGGAGCCTGAATCTGCCCAGTGTAAATCATCAAGAAATATAACTAATGGATGCTCTTTAGTACTAAAGATATTAATAAAGTTCTGGAATACTAAATTAAAGCGGTTTTGAGCTTCAGTAAATTTTAGATGAGGAATAGGTGCCTGTTTACCAATAATGATTTCTAATTCGGGGATAAAATCAATGATTATCTGAGCATTACTACCGAGATTAGTGAGTATTTTTTGCTGCCAAGTCTGAATTTGTAAATCATTTGATGTTAATAGTTGTTTAATTAATTCTTGAAAAGCTTGTATTAAAGCTGCATAAGGAATATTTTGTTGAATCTGTGAAAATTTACCAGAAATAAAGTATGCATCTTTTTCAATTATCTGTTTTTTGACTTCATTGACTAATTCCGTTTTGCCAGTACCTGGATAACCAGTGACGAGAATAATTTCCTTCCCTCCTTTCTGGACTCTTTTAAAAGCGGAAAATAATTGATTAATTTCTGCCTCTCGTCCATATAATTTTTGAGGTATTTCAAAATTGCTATATATATCTTTTTGTCCCAAAGGAAAAGCATCAATCTGATTGAAGATTTCTAATTTTATCAGACAAATTTTGAGGTCATTAATGAGTCCAAAAGTACTTTGATATCTGTCTTCTGGATTCTTAGACATTAGTTTCATTACAATACCAGAAACTACTGGAGGAATTTCTGGTACTATTTGTTCTGGTAATACTGGTTGTTTGGCAATATGACTGTGAATTAATTCACTGGGTTCTTTAGTCTCAAAGGGTAACCTACCCGTAATAATTTCATAAAAAGTAACCCCCAAAGAATAAAAATCTGTGCGATAATCAATTGCTCTATTCATTCGGCCAGTTTGTTCTGGAGAAATATAAGCAAATGTTCCGTAAATAGGTTTTGAATGGCTAATTGTGGGGATATTGATTTTGAGATTTAAAGCATTTTTAAATCCAATGAGTTTTATTTTTTTTGTACTGGGATTAATCATAAAATTGTCTGTTTTTATGTGACAATGAATAATTTTGTGGGTATGCAATTTGCCCAATATTTTGACAATTTCAATAAATAAATCAATTAGTTCCCTGAGATTGATATGGCGACTTGCAATATAATTTTTGAGTGACTCACTACTAGAATATTGCAGTACTAAGATATACAAATTACCAACCTTCTCCAAGCCATAGCACTTAGAAGTTATTTCTGGTTCGAGGCTTTTTATAATTTCATACTCATGTTTCAATTTATCTATATCTTCTATGGTTGCAGCATTATCGTGAACTATTTTGAGAACAACTGCTTGGCGATCGCAAATCCTCACACCAATGTAAGTACTGGTGTTACCGCGATCGCTAATTTTTGCTTGTAATTCGTAGCCTGGAATCAAAAACATAGTTTTTAGTGGGTGAAAAAATACGGGAGGATGAAATTAATCTTCATCCTCTTCCTGTTATGAATCATAAATTGTGAGTATCTCTGTTAAGTAGATAGGTGTAATCAAATGTAAGATAAAACCTCACAGGCGGGGTGAGGTTTTATATTTAATTTGACCCAGTTACTTAGTTAACCTTCAAAATAGGGGTATATTTCCTCCTCAAACAGTTCTTGAATTTCCTTAGATCTCTGTTTGACTATATCTTGGTAATCTTGACGTACCCCAATATGGTAACTAGCATTGCGAGGAGCAATTTCAGCTAGCCAAGCGGTATGAATGGTAAATCCAAAGTCGAGAGAAGGGTGACTAAGTTTACATAATGGACCACTGGCTAAATCTTGAGCATCAAAAAGCCAAATTTCGTTACCAATTCCCGATAAAACTGCACAGAAAATGTAACCATCTGTAGAATTTCCTTGAATATCACCACGGGGGATAAACTGGGCAGAGTTCACCATATAACCGTTAGGAAATTCATAGCGATCGCTAATTTTCAAGGATTCATCGGATGTATATATACGATACAGCTGTGCAGGTATGCCTGTATCTGCTAAACGGAGTAGTTCTTCTGTTGGTACGGCTCGATATTTATAATCTTTGTAAAGCTGAAAAACTGAATCGCTGATTAATTCTTTCCACAATCCTAAAGAAGTCCAGTAAATATTTTCTAGACGCCTGGGAATTGTGGTTGTACTCAAGTCTCGATAAGCATAATATCCAATACCCCAGGTACACCGAGAATCATAAATTTTTTGAGAGGTGATGACTTTACCACTGTCTGCATCAATTTTATATCTCCCCATACGACTAATATCCAAGGCATTGGTAATCATCCCATGTAAACGAGGTTCTACGGGATTATTGGGTGGATATGCCGATTTATCATAATTCCTAATCCACTGCGCTCCATCCCAAGCACTAATATGAGCCAAATGGAGGATGATTTGGTTGTCAGGGTTTTCATAGTCAACTAGAAAGTGGACTGTTTCCAAGGGAATTACTACTTTCTGAGCTACTACTTCCACCTCTAAATCATTCCTCAGAGGATACTGTCCTCTCTGGAGTTGACGACGGGGGATGATGTATAAGGTGGTGTTTGGTGACTGGGGACGACCTAAAAAAGCCTGGATGGTTTGATCTACTCCCTTTTTATTGGGGACGGGGTTATTGATGACTTGCTCTAACCCAAATTGGAACGCCGTGTCCATTAATATGACATAATCTTGACTCATGCCAATTTGGTGCATGGTTTGCTCAATTTTGACCGGGGTTTTATCTGGTAATACTACTCTCCACCGCTCTAAATCACCTTTACCATCCCAACGAATTAGGTAAACAAAGTTATCAATGTCTACCCCAGCAATTTTTGCAAACAGATTGACATAGAATTGTAACAAATTGTCGGAAAATTGGAAAAATATCTGCAAAAAGTCCTGGATATATTCTACTCGGACAAATTCTGCCAATCTTTCTAATAATTCATCAATTTCTGCGGGAATTTGGTCTAAATCGTAAATGAGGGGTATGGCTTGGAGAATATTACCCAAAGAACGACCATAATTGACCGTAAATACCTCCTTGGTATAGGGGTCAAAAACTGGATGTGCCGTACTCAGCACTGGCTCAAAGGTAAATTTTAAAGGAGTCTGTGCTTGAGCGCGCCATTCTTGGTTAGAACCCACAGGGGTGACTGTCTCCAGGGTTTGGGGATCGATTTCGTAGGGACGACCCCCATCTAAGTTGAGTAATAAGCGATCGCTTTCTTGTTGGGAGAATTTCATGGCCAGAAATGCTGTACTCAACTGGTTCCGCAAGCCTAGGGATAAGGACACCCTTCCCATACCAAGGTTGCGGAATCTATGTTTTTCATATTTGCTTCCTGGTCTAGTTGCTAAATCTGCATAGTAATCTGGGGTTGTGGTGATTTTGGTGGTAACTCTGGCTGACTGTGGCTTGTCAAAGTCAAAGCGATAAATCATACCATCGCCATTAAAAATGGGAGTACCATCGACATAGGGTAAACCTCCAGAATCTACGGAGCCTACGGGTGCAATCACAAATACATGACCGCTAATATCTTGTGGTAGTTGACCATCCAAAAGATTTAATTCTACGTTGTTGAGTTCGCTACGACTAGCAGTCATTACCGATTCTGGTACCGAGCGGTAGTTGCTAGTATTGGATGTTTGGTTTTGTTGGCTCATTTCAGTATTATTACTCTATTGCAATGTTTTTTAACCGCACTGGCGTATTAGACACGAAGTGGCTTCCCGTAGACACGCAGTGGCTTCCCGCAGGGTAGGGTAGAACGCAAAGTAAAGAGAGATGGAGGAGATAGGTAATTTTATACAACCGAAGGGAGTTTAGGCTGAGGGATAACAGATCCTCGACTTCTTCAAGGATGCTGCTGACGAATAGTGGGTATGACCCCTTACTAGGTTAAAAACTAGGGATTATTGGCATAATTTGGACTTGTTTTTTCTACCCCCACTCCCCCACTCTCCCGCTCCCCACTCCAAAGAGGGTGATACCCCTGATTCGCCATTGGTATCCTTCAAGAAGTCGGGGATCACTCACACCCGCGACTATTAGTTCAGTCTGGGAAGTGAGGATAAATCTTTTCTTCAAATATCCGCTGAATGTCTGGATTTTCTTGCTGCTTGACTATCTCCTCATAATCTTCACGAATAGAAATGCGGTAAATCCCTTGTGTTCTAGGAGCAATCTTGGGCAACCAAGTGCTATGGGTAGTAAAGCCAAATTTAAACTGGGGATGGCGGAGTCTACATAGGGGTTTAGCAATTCCCCACGTGGGATCTATTTCTCCTCGGTGAAAGTCTTGGGCATCAAAAATCCAAATTTCACTGGTGCCAATTTCTACATCACCTGCGCGATCACCATTATCATAAATTACTGTACACAGAATATAACCATCCGTTGAGTCTCCACTACCATTGGCACGGGGTACGAACTGGGGTGAGTTGCCAAAATAACCAGGGGGGAACTGATAAACGTCGGCAACT
Source organism: Calothrix sp. MO_167.B12 (assembly GCA_030066045.1). GTDB lineage: Bacteria > Cyanobacteriota > Cyanobacteriia > Cyanobacteriales > Nostocaceae > Calothrix_A. The sequence goes on along the minus strand of JASJCJ010000037.1, from coordinate 20,509 downwards.
TCCATGGTTTCGGTATTGAGGCGACAGATATTAGATGGTTTAACTTGAGCTGTAGCTTGTTTAACTTCTGCTACGGATCCATCCCGATACTCATAGTCTTCGTACATATTGGCAATATATTCTGATAGCAAATCTTCCCAAGCACCCCAAGCACCCCAATAAATGTTGTCAAACTTGGCTGGAGGATACCAAGAGCCATCAGCCATTTTTTGATTGCTATAAGCCCAAATAGCGATCGCCCAATTAGCATCAAAGTTAGTCGTTACTGCTGATTCGCACAAGGTAGCATTTTTAGCATCAATGTAGTAGCGACCTAAATGGTTCACATCCATGCCGGAAACTACCATACCCACAGGTGGCTGGGGGTTATCTGTCAGGGGTATATCTTCTCGTCGCAACCATTCAGCTACGTCCCAAGCAGAAGCATGGGACGCATGGAGGGTAATCTGATCGCCTGGATTATCATAATCGACCAAGAAGTGGAACACTTCCATAGGTATCACTATTTTCTGGGCAACCACCTCTTTGTGACCACTTTTTAAATCAGCACGAGAAACTATATATATGGAAGTTTCCGGGGATTGGGGATAGTTAATCAGCCGCCTGATTAATGCGTCTATTCTTTTATTTTTGACAACAATTAACTGATTCAACCCAATTTTTAATGATGTATCCATAAGCACCAAATAATCCTGGGTTACCCCTATTTGGTGCATGGTTTGCTTAATCTCCACAGGACTACCATCAGGTAGTACCAACTGCCAATTTTCAAAGTCATCTTTACCATTCCAACGGATTAAATAAGCCGCATCTTCCATATCCTTCACTCCTGAGAGGAAGGTCGATCCGACTCTAACCAGTTGCAATAATTCATCCAGAAAATCCTGGATATATGCTAAATCTTCAGCCTCATCAATTTCTGATTTGATAATTAGCCCTAATTCGTGTAAAAATTCTTTGAATGTTTCGGGAACATCTTCATCGCTTATTTCCTCCTCCTTTCTCCGGAAAGAGGTAATAGCTTCCTGGGAAAACTCCTGAATTTCTGCCACATCTGCTGTTCCTAATCCCATCAGCTGAGTTGTTTTGTGGTGATTACTCCAGTTATCAATCCATTTTTCCAATTTTTCTAATAACTCTTCAACTATCTCCAGAGCATTACCAATCCGAGGCAAAATCTCATCCAATACTTCCCCCTGCTGTTTAAATTGGGGAGAGAGTAGAGACAGAAAGGACTGGGTAAAATTAACTGTGAACATTTCCTGGGTACGGGGATCGAAATAAGGGTGTGCCGTACTCATAATTAACTTGAAGGGAATCCCCAATTTGAGTTGTTCCCGCCACTCATTGTTCCTACCAATAGGGGTGACTATCTCCAAGGATGTGGTATCAATTTCATAAGCACGACCTGCATCTAAAGTTACCAATAGGCGATCGTTTTCTCCTGGTAACTTGAATGGTAGCCAAGCCGTATTCACCACATTTCGAGCACCGAGAAATTCGGAAATCCTGGCAACCCCAAAGTTATGGAACTTATACTTGGTATATTCCTCCTCCACCGTCGCCACATCTGCCCAAAAAGAAGGGGTTCCAGCCAACTTTGTCTTTAACCAAACTTTTCCCGGTTGAGATTCTTGACCTTTGTGATGAAAATCTAAGCGGCAAATCATACCATCACCGTTAATTACCGGGATTCCATCTTTCGGGGGAATCACAATCGGTGTTCCAGGAATGGCATGGGAATTGACAAAACCACATATTGCCGTGATGAATACATGGCCTTGTAGGTCTGTTGGTAATGCACCATCAACAATTTCCATCTCCACCTCGTCTAGTTCTTGCCGAGATAAAGATAAAATTGCCCCTGGAAAGTTGGGGCTTGAATTCAGTTCGCTCATCTTGCTTTATTACCTATGAAAATTTACACGAATGTCCACTGGCTACATTTTCGATGAGAGGGTCAAGGGGAATTTAGAATTGAGAATGAAGAATCTAGAATTATTACCCCATCAATGTAGGCGTAGCCTTCCCGTAGGGTATAGAAGGGCTAATGAAACTCAAACAAAATTCTTGACTCTCCACCAATAAGGCTTATATACAGTTTCTTTCTTGGTCATTTCGGTTATCAGCCAGAAAAACACTGACGAATTATTGCTCATAATTTCAGTTTTGATCACTGTAATAATTTTGACCGACCTTCGGTCGAGGGAACAGGCAACGGGCAACGGGCAACAGTTGGGTTAGTTGGTTGGGAACTCCCGGTTGTTGCCCTTGAGTTCCCTCGACCCACCAGTGGGTCTGGTGCCCCGTCATGAGTGGGACGATTGCGTTGGACGGGGTTTAAATCCTCGTCCAACGCCTTCACTATTGCCTGTTAAGAGTTCCCTGTTGCCTTTAAATGAGCCTCTTGTCACCAGAAATCGCTAAAATCTTTAGGGTAATCTCAGAACTACTCATGGTAAGGTAAATGCTCAAGCGCTTGATTCAATGGATTAAAAATTTTTTCCAACGCTTGTTTGGTAAACAACAAAAATTATCCCAGATAGAAGGTAATATCCAATCGCAACCTCCCCCGTCCCTCAGCGATACGGATTTAGAGTTCCTGTTTACCGAATTGTTAGAGGGAGTACATCAAGAAAGAGGACAAACTTGGGCACTGAAGTGGTTGCAAAATCTCGAACATCGGGTTGACCAGGAACGGTGGTTAAAGTGGTTAGATGGCTTTGGGGAGAGGTTAATGGCATCTTCTACGCCTAACAATGAATTAGCTGCTCGGATGGTGAAATTAGGCGAGCTAGAGATTGGTGATGTGGGAGACTATGCCCACGATATTGGCATGGATTTGTTAACCCGCAACCAAAAGGAACCCATTTGGGAATATGAAGGACCAGATGCGACACCGTCCCCATTCTCCGTTGATTCTCCTGGGAATATAGGTGATTTTGAATTGGGGCAAGAAAGTGTCTTTACAGAAAATACGTCCTCTAATCCTGTAATTACTACCGGGGAAGACGAGCATGATAATCTACCAGAAGGGGAATATCAAACTGTTACTTTAGATGAATTGTTTTCCATGTTGCAACAGGATCGGAATTTATGCCAGCAAATTGCCCAACAACTAGGTTTAGATACGGAAGACCCAGAAAGGATTATTGAAGGACTGATTAATCAATTTAATGAGGAAAATCAATCAAACACGGATGAATAAGGGAGCTGCAAAAAATAGGTCTTACCCTTAACATATTCTTAATGAAGGAATATGGGCAATAGGTGGTGTAATCTTTAATATGTATAGGAATACCAGTTAAGTAAGTAAAAATATAGCTCACTATACCTGTTGTCAAATTGTCATCGGACTGGTTAAATCAATGGGTTAGGAATGATCTAACTAAAATACCATTGCCCTAGTTATTTAACTAGTTTGGCATTCTTTTTTATACACAGCCTTCGCCGTCAGGCGGATGTTTTGTACCATCACCGTTAGGTGGCTCCCTGGAGGAGCATCACAAAAATCTAGGAAAATATCCCAAAGTGCAGCAGATGCTCAAGCAGCTATTGCAGTGGCTTCAACGTTTTTTTAAATGGTTATCTGGGGGCAAATGGATTTCTTCGCGCCATGTTACGGAGAAAAAATTACTTGCTCCTCCGCCAGAACTGAGTAATTCCGATCTAGAATTTTTATTTACTCAGTTACTAGAAGGTGTATATCAAGCACGGGGACAAGAATGGGCGTTGAAATATTTGCAACGCATGGAAGACCGGATCGATGATCAACGCTGGTTGGAATGGCTAAGTAGTTTTGGCGATCGCTTGTTGGCTTCTCCTGCACCCAATAGTGAGTTGGCTTCCCGATTGGTAGATTTGGGTGAGTTAGATATCGGGGAGATTAGCGAACTTGCCTATGAAATCGGTATTCAGCTGATGACTCGGAATTTGGGAGATGAATTTGTTGACTTCCAAATGGCTGGGGATGATATTCCTGAGGATTCACCACAACAAGTTTGGGAGTATCAAGCACCCAATTATTTTTCTGAGTATGAAACTGAGGCTGAAAATCAACTAGAGCCAGGTTGGGAAGGACAAGTTGTCAACAATCAAGGGGAATTCGCTACAGATTCCCAGTTCCTTGAACCCATACAACCAAGGTCATACCAAGATAATACCGACATTTCATCTACACCGCCAGATTTACCCCTACCTGAACCAGTTGCTGAAACTGAAGCACAAGTTCCTAGCAATTCCCAATTCACCACAATTCCCCAACCCTGGCAATATCAAGAGGATATCCTAGAAACTCCACCTCTACCAGCACCAGTTGAGGATGAGGAAATTGCTGAAACTGAAGCACAAGTTCCTAACAATTCCCAATTCACCACAATTCCCCAACCCTGGCAATATCAAGAGGATATCCTAGAAACTCCACCTCTACCAGCACCAGTTGAGGATGAGGAAATTGCTGCAACTGAAGCACAAGTTCCTAGCAATTCCCAATTCACCACAATTCCCCAACCCTGGCAATATCAAGAGGATATTCTAGAAACTCCACCTCTACCAGCACAAGTTGAGGATGAGGAAATTGCTGATTCCCAAATCCGAGAACCCATACAATCAACTTCATATGCAGCAGATACCAAAGAAAATATATCTACACCCCCAACCACAGAAATTTGGGGAGAACAAGCTGCCGATTTCCCAGTAACCACCCCTACATCTGAATCAGTGGTGGAACAAACAGAGGAAATAGAAATATCTCCCACCACACCCCTAAATTCTCACCACGAAAATCACGGCATTCAGGTCAGACAAACCCCAGCAGAACCAGCTACAACGACATGGGGTGAAAATCTGCCTGGAAATCTGTCACAAGAACCCGTAGCCCATACCTTAGATGAACTATTAGTACGGTTGCAGCAGAGTGCGAGCTTAGTACAACAACTGTCTTCTGGGTTACACAATCAACCAGTAGAAACACTGGAGGCAGGAGGACAACAAACCTCCCAAAGTGTAGAGGAGTCAGCTCAAAGTTGGTTTTTCCAAGGACTGCAACAAGCAAAGCAGGGTAACTTATCTGCTGCATTGTCATCCTACGAACGGGCGATCGCTCTGAAGCCCCAAGCCTATGAGTATTGGTTTAACACGGGTTTGACCCTATTTCACCTCGGTAATTATGAATCAGCTTTATCAGCTTATCAACGGGCGATCGCTCTGAAGCCTGATTTCTCCAAGGGTTGGTATAATCAAGGCATCACTTTGGCTGCTTTGTCAAGATTAGAAGAGGCAATGGCAGCCTTTGATCAAGCGATCGCCATTAAGCCAGATTACCAGGAAGCTTGGGCAGATAGGGGTTGGGTATTGCGGAAGTTAAAACAATACCAATCAGCGATCGCTAGTTATGATCAGGCGTTACAAATCCAACCCCAAAACCCAGAAAGCTTGTGTCATCAGGGCATGGTACTGGCAGCTGCGGGAGAAACTCAAGCCGCGATCAAAAACTACGGCCAAGCATTACAACTCCTACCTACTTATGAAGAAGCTTGGTATAAATTAGGCGATGCTCTGGTACAGTTAGGGCGTTCTGAAGATGCCATCCCCTACTACGAACGGGCAATGGAACTGAACCAAAACCATTACCAAGCTTGGTGCGGTCGCGCTATGGCATGGTATAATTTGGGACGCTACAATGATGCCTTGGTTAGTTGCGAAACAGCCCTGGAAATTAACCCCAAATATGGGTTGGGTTGGTATCAAAGGGGTATCATTTTATCTGGTTTGGGCAGACAAGAAGAAGCGATCGCTAGCTACGATTGGGCGATCGAAATTACACCCCAATTGGATTCGGCTTGGTTGCAACGGGGCATTTCCCTGTACCAATTAGGTCAATGGTCAGAGGCAATTACCAGCTTTGATAGAGCCATTGCCATTGCTCCCCAAAACCACGAAGCTTGGTATTTTAAGGGTACAGCCCTGGATAAATTGTCACGGTGGCAAGAAGCGATCGCAGCTTACCAACGAGCCAGTGAAATCAAACCAGACTTCCACGATGTGTGGATCGATCAAGGAGTGGCCTTAATTCAGTTGGGGAACCTAGAAGCAGCGATCGCCGCTTGGGACAAAGCCCTAGAATTAAAACCCGACTTCTACCTAGCTTGGTATAACCGGGGTGTAGCCTTAGATAACCTCCAACGCTACCCAGAAGCAGTATCTTCCTACGACCAAGCGGTTTACTTCCAGCCAGACTTTGATTTAGCCTGGTATAATCGCGGAGTAGCATTGTTTTATTTAGGACAATTGGAAGAGGCGATCGCCTCCTATGACCGCGCCTTGGCAATCAAACCAGATTATTGGGAAGCTTGGATCAGTAGGGCTAATGCCGTGGAAAAATCCTCCTATTGCGACCCCCACCTCAGTTTTGAAAGTGATATTGCCCATAGGAATCCGGCTCTCAATCAAAGGGGTTACTACGGCAAAGTGGCAACCTACGAGGAAGGATTGCAACATATCCATCAGGACACCCATCCCGAACCTTGGGGAAGATTCCATTTAGCTATAGGTAATGCTTTATACAGTCAGGGCAGAAGAGATGGTGCATACCGGGATTATTGGATGCAAGCGGTAGCTGAATACGATTTAGCGCTATCTACCCTGACAATGCAAGACTTTCCCCAACTACACCTAGAAGTTTTGCAATCCCAGATTATAGCGCTGTTGGGCTTGGGTCAAATTTCCCAAGCAAAAGAATTACACGAACAGGGGATGAATGTTTGGGGATATTTACTGGGAGATACTCAGTTTACCGAGGCAGACAAAAAGCAGTTATCCTTAAAAGTTGCTGGCTTGGGGCAATTGGCAGTGGATTTATCCATTCAATCTGGGGAATTTGTATCAGCCTTAGAAATAGCCGAACAAGGAAAGAATGCTTGTTTAACCTGGCAATTATACGGTTGGAATGAAGAGATTTACTCACCTACTTATAAATCCATTCAACAGTTGCTCAGTTCCACCACAGCGATAGTGTACTGGCATATAAGTCCCTATGGTATGCATACATTTGTGTTGAAGCAGAATTATCCAGAACCCATTCACATTTTTACTCCCATGGTCAACCCAGGGGTAAATAATCAGTTTCCCCTACCAGAAGTAGTCCAAAGGTTAGTAGACTTGGAAGATTGGGTACAGGATTGGGATTGGCAGTACCAGGAATATCGACAAACAGCTAGGGATAAACAAAGTAAAGTTACCCATTCTTGGCGTTTGTTAATGGAGCAACGCCTAGAATATCTCCGGGAAATTCTCAATATTGCCAACATAGAAGAGGAACTACAAAATATAAACCAGCTAATTTTAGTTCCCCATCAAGACTTGCATAGATTTCCCTTGCACGAGCTTTTTCATGGCAATTACGTAATTACTTATTTACCCAGTACTCAGATTGGATTATTAGGACAATCCACAGCATTTAATATCAACCGTCAGCAATCTTTACTCAGTGTCGAGTATCCCAATAGTAACGGTTATCTACCATTGCGGTTTACCAAACTGCAAACAGAAGCTGTGAATCAAATGTTTGCCAATTGTACATCCATTGTAACAGGAAAGGCGACTAAAAATCAGTTAGAAAATGCCCTAGAGAATCATCACCAGATTTTGCATTTTAATGGCTATGGCATTAATAATTTTACTAACTCTGATGAATCTGCATTACTTCTAACTGGAGATGAGAAACTTACCTTAGTAGATATCTGCAACCATTCCCTGGCTAGTTACAAATTAGTCTGCTTGGCAGCGAATGAAACTTTGGTTTCTGGAAATAACCAAACTCTGAATATTGAGTATGTGGGGTTAGCTAGTGGCTTTTTGAGTCAGGGAGTTAATTATGTCCTTGCTCCCCTGTGGACTGTGGAATCAGCCGCCAGTACTTTAGTAATTGTGGAATTTTATCGCAACTTACAACAAGGTAAGTTACCCACTCAGGCTTTAGCAACAGCTACGCGCTGGTTACGAGAAGTTACAGCCGGGGAGTTGGTACGATGGTATGAGGATTTACTTAGTGATTTGGGCAAAGAAGAGTTGAGCCAGAAAGCAGATTTAGCCACTGAATTATATAGAATTAAGCAAATGTCTGCTGACGAGCAACTTTATACCCATCCTTACTATTGGGCTGGATTTACCATTGTAGGGAACTCGGAATAACCCTCTTCTGTCACTCTGGGAAGAAAAAATAAATGTAGGTTGGGTTGAGGGACGAAACCCAACAACCAAAGACTTTGGTATTGTTGGATTTCACTCCGTTCAACCCAACCTACGCCTAAAATCATACAAGTCCCTAAAAATAAGGGTTTTGAATTTTTATCTAGCAAGAGTGATTAAAGAGGAATAAATAGAGTCTGCTGAATAACTTTAAAAAAATGTAGAATGTAGAACTTAGAATGAGCGAATTGAGTTTTGCAACAGGGATTTTACCCCGACGCAAAACGTGCTGCTTGTAGAACCAGGGGAATTTACAGCGATTTTCAGGTAAATAGAATAGACCACACCGTAGGGGTTTAGCATTGCTAAACCCCTACATGAAGATGTGGTTCAAATAGATGAAAACTGCTGTAACCCCCAAAGTTGGTTAAAAATCTTGCATTAGTATTATGCCCGTCTGAACACTGACGATAAAATTAATGCTGAAATTTTGAAATATAAAAACTCTGGAAATTTTATACCGCAAATAATTATCCAGACATAATATGACAAGAAGATTGGAGTTCCAAAAAATGTCAACCATAAGGCTGTAACTATTGCCTATTACCTATTGCCTATTGCCTATTGCCTATTACCTATTCCCTATTCCCTATTCCCTATTCCCTATTCCCTATTCCCTACCTCCACCAAAAGACTTTTTGCTGCAAGCCCTAAATAGGGGAAAAGGGGAGTTGATTCAACTGCTCGCCTCCTCTTTGTGATTGGCTAAAGTAGAATTCAAGCAGTCGGGGATCTTTTCCCTTGGTTGGTGAATTGGTTCAGTGCGATGTTTCAAAAAGCCACCATTACGGTTTGCTAACACAGCTTGAATTTCAGCAATAATACATAAAGCGATCGCTTCTGGTGTATCTGCACCAATATCAATACCAACGGGGGCGTGTAGTTTTTGTAACTTTTCTGGGGTACATTCCACTCCTTGTGTACGTAAATCCTGTAGTAACTTGGCAATGCGTTGTTTTGAACCCAAACAGCCAATATAGCTAATTTTAGTAGGTATTAGCACTTTGATAATTTCTAAATCATCGAGGTAATTATGGGTCATGACCACAGCGATGGTGTAATCATCAACACATATTTGCTTGTGTAAAATTTCTCTGCGGGTGAGAATCACCTCATCAGCCATAACAAAACGCTGTTTACTCACCTCATTTGCTCGACAATCAAAAATCCTAACTCGCCAACCTAGGGCTTTGGCAAACTCTGCCACTGGCACAGTATCACGACCTGCACCAAAAATTATCAGGTGTGGGGGTGGCTGAATCAACTCAATAAAAACATCAACTTTATCTAGTGCTAGTTGGTATTTATGGAAACTTGAATTTTGATTTTTGAGAGCAGTAGCAGCTTCTTTGAGTAAAACAGAAGTCAAATATTGCTCTTGAATATTAGTATTTACACTACCATCTAACTTAAGTGTTAAACGCTCTCCAACCTGCACATTAACTGTACCTTCTACAGCAATAACAGTGGCAATAATACCTGGTTGCTGGTTATGGAAACATTGCTCTATAAAAGCTAGGGGGTTCAGGGGATTATCTTGATTTAGAGGCTCAATCAGGACTTTGACCACACCATTGCAACCAAGCCCAAATCCCCAGACAATATCTTCATCAGCAGTGGTGTCATAAGTGACAACTATGGGTTTGCCATCTGGCATAGAAACGCGGGTATGTTCTAAGATATCGTTTTCCAAACAACCACCGCTAATAGTTCCGATCATGTTACCAGTTGATGTGGTTAGCATCCTAGCACCAGGTTGGCGATAGGTAGAGCCTTGAACGTTGACAACAGTTGCAAGAAATGCTTGCTCGCCATTTTGTTTACTTTCTGCAAATACTGTCAGAATAGAATTTAGCTCTTTCATTTTTCCTACTGGAGACTCCCGTTATAACAGAGCCGAAAATGGAGATATCAGATATCTGATTTTCTGACCCTGGATCAAAGGGTAAACTACCGTAATGTGCGGGATATAGCACCGCATCAATTCTAAATTCTATATTTTTTCCAAATAGCTGAGGAGATCCGCCATTTCCTGTGTACTGGGCTGGAATTTAGGCATTGGAGGAGTTTCTCCACTAATTACCTGGTAAATTAAACTGTAGCGAGATTTATGCTTGGATACACCTTTTAAGCTCGGTCCTACCCTGCCATCAGCTTGCCAACCATGACAACCAGCGCAGTTGATTTGAAAAATCGCGCTTCCTTGTTCCGCATCTCCCGTGAGGGAAAGAACAGTTTTTACATATGGATCTGAGTATTTCATCATGCGAACAGCCAAAACACCTAAAAGAACTGCTAACAGAATTGCCACAACAATTAAAGCAATCCGCTGAATCAAAATTTCGGGTTTGGTGAGTTGGTTATCCAAAGGTATTAGTAATCTTAAGTTTAACTGTACAAAAATTTTATCACTCTTTGCGGGAAGACCTCATGGGAAGCTCAGTGAAGCCTGGGGATGAGAAGAAAGCCCAAGACTTTGGTGCTTAACTAATTGATTTGAATTGGATAAGTAAGGAGATTAAGTAGGAAACACAAAGGTTCTAACAAACGTAACAAGGCGAGACTCACTGTTGCCAAAATTCATGAAAAAGTTGCTAATCAACGGCAAGATTACCAACACAAAATAAGTCTGAAGCTGATTTGCGAGAATCAAGCAATCTCAGTAGAAAGTCTTCACATCAAGGGAATGGTGAAAAACCATAAGTTAGCAAAACAGATTAGTGATGTAGGGTGGGGAAATTTCCTGACTATGTTGGAATATAAAGGGGATATCTATGGGTGTGAAATATGCTATGTAGATAGATTTTTCCCCAGTTCTAAAAGATGTTCTAACTGTGGCTACATTAAGCAAGATTTACCCCTTGCTCTTCGTGAAATTGCCTATTGCCTATTCCCTACCTCCACAATCATGACTTTTTCAGCAAGCCCTAAGGTAAGATTGGGAGCAGAAACGTTTGTTTAACAATTGTAACAAGGAGATTAACAATGGTTGAACCACTGCTGTGTGGTATTGTCCTCGGATTGATTCCTGTCACCCTTGGCGGATTGCTTTTCGCCGCTTATCAGCAATATAAGCGTCCTACTGAGTTAGGAGGCTAAAGGGAAGGAGTAGGGGCGGGGTTTGCCCGCCCGGAGGGAGTGTGGGGAGTGTGGGGAGTGTGGGGAGTGAGGGAGTGAAGGAGTGAAGGAGTGAGGGAGTGTAGAAGCGCAGCGTCTACAGTTGTGGGAATACCGAATGTAAGTTTGAGATTTCTCTGTTCAATTGGGAGCATCTCAATGTTTCAAAAATATGCGGTAGTGGGAGCCGGAAAGCTCCCTTTACATAAAAAGCGGGCAAGATGCCCCGTAAAGCCTACGGCATAGCTAAGCGCAAGGCGCACGCTAACGCGTACCGCAAGGTCGTCCGTAGGACTTACGCTTACTGCGGAGCGTCTCTGAAAGAGTTAGTCGCTACAATGGGGGAACCCCCCTACGGGTATCTCCTAAGCCCTTCGGGCAGGCTGCGCCAACGGAGACGCTCCGCGTTAGCGTTAGCTCCCCTGTTAGCGTGCCTCTTACAGAGGAACTACGTTAACGCGCAGCGTGTCGCGAAAGCGACTCAGCTCTCCCGAAGGGAGCAAGGGGCACGGTAGTTGTTCATGGGGGAAACCACGCCAGTTCCTCCATTTGGGGAGACCCCAAAACCGGACTGGCTCCACAAGACCACAATGGCTCCCCAAGACCACACTACCTCACCGCAACGCGCTTCTCTGGGCACTACAAATTTAAACATTTGGGATGCTCTCATCCAATTCTCCTTCCTCCACTCCTTCCCTCCTTCCCTCCTTCACTCCTTCACTCCTTCACTCCTTCCCTCCTTCCCTCCTCTGCTCCCTTGCGGATAGCTGGGTAGAAATGGTCAAAACCTGTGGTGGTGTGGCATCTGGTGGATAGAGGAAGTCAACTTTTACCAATTTACGATCGCCTGCCGTCATGTCCAGTTCAGCTAAAGGTTGACCTGGTTGCCCCCTTCTTTGCACTAAATGCAGGTATCGAGTTTGTCTCTTACCCTGGTTATTTTGATAACGTAACCGTACTGTTCCCCGAAAGAAAACTTGTGGTGCGGGGGTATTGAAAAAGCTCAATCCCCCTTTGGTTAAACTATCTGACTTAATGGGAGTTTGCATAGATACAGTCACTTTCTGGGAAATTTTACTGTTGTTATACAGGGGTAGTTGCAAACTGTACTGAATGCCATAATTACCGTGGGCACTATATGCCGTGTCAGGATAGCGTACTAGCATTTTTGCACTTTGAATTTGCTTAGTACCCAAGGTACCCCTGGGCACAGTACTGAGGGGGTAAGAATAAGCTTGTCCTGGTTGGGGAATTGTTAAATATTTGACTTTGTTATTATCTGTAATCAATGCCCGCCATCGGGAACCCTGGGCAACTCCTGCCACTCGACCATAAATTATCCCTCCACTAGTTGCATTGGGTGGAGTAGGAGCTTTATCTCGGGGACCAGCTACGTCGCTATTGTCAAGTAAACTTAACCATTCTGTTACAGTTGGAGCGCGCTCTCTCCCATTACCATTTGTGGGTGCAAACATCGCCAAACTAGCAGCATAGACTTTACCACTACTGTGGAGGCGCAGGAATGTAGAACGCCCATTTAAGGGTGGGGTTAAATCTTTAACAGGGATTGGTGCATTGAGCAACATCCGACTTTGTCCGGGGGGAATGATGATTTGTGCCGGGAAAGTCCTTTGTATTCTTCCTCTAAGAATATCACCCATGACGCGATCGCCTGGTCCTGCAAATACTGTACCAAAAAAATTTTGACTCCAACTAGGTAACTGAATAAAAGGAGCATCTGGTTGACTTAAATAACTGGCCCCCTGCAACACATTTATTTTCACCATTTTGTTCAGGGGGTTATGCAGCAATATACCCAAATACAAAGTCCGTAAATCGTCAGCAGAGGGTGCTTGAGCAACATGATGGGCAAACACATCAAACCGTCCTTGGAAGGGAAAATTGAGGTGTGCTGCGGGCACTTTTTTCCCTTGGGGGGGAAAGGTGGAAAGCAGTATTCCCGGATTGAGTACCTTTTCTGGACTATTGCTATTGAAAGTAGGGATTGTATCAAGTTTGCCTGGTAAAGGACGCACTTGTTGAACTTGCACTACCTCTTCTGTGGCAGGAGGAACTTGAGCAATGGGTAAATGGGGTAAGAATAGCAACATTTGCATATCTATTTTTTGGGTTCCAGACATTGATTAACTGATAAAAGTGCCATTCCATCAATGATTAATAAAAAATCTGTCAGAATTGTCGGCAAGTTTTCCCCAGTCAAAATCGGAACATGGACAAAGATACAAGGAATATGGAGATTGTGTTGTTGCAGATAATCTAATACTGAATAATAAAGACCTTCGCAGACAAATTTTCCACAGTCATGGCTAATCTCCACTGCTGATGTTTTCATAATCAGCTGCTCTAAATCAACTTTTGTTGCTAAAACATTTTCTGCACCATTGATAAATGTCCTGCGAGCTTGAGACTCCACAGTTAATCCCAGACGCTTTTCTGCCATACCACAACAAATAATTCCATCTGGTTGTAGCTCGGCAAGTTTTTCTAATACTCGACCACTGGCAAGCTCAATATCTACAGGTAGTAGTCGCATGAGGTTTAAATCATGGGATATAGAATCCAGTCGAGATAGTTCAATCAACAAATCATCACTGGAATTTGATTTTTGATGGGGCAACCAAATTTCAAAAGAAGTTAATAGAAATCTTCTCTTCATGGGAAATATTATTTAAAATAGAAACACCCTCCATAATTATTAATTTACAGGGAGTAGGTAAATGGCGTTGATTTCAGTTATTGACTATGACATGGGAAATTTACACTCAGTCTGCAAAGGTTTGGAAAAAGCTGGAGCAAGTCCGAAAATAACCTCTTCTGCCAAAGATTTAGAACTAGCAGATGCCATTGTTTTACCGGGGGTGGGTGCTTTTGATCCCGCAGTCCAACACCTGCGAAAACGTGGCTTAGAAGAGCCAATCAAAGCAGTTATTGCCTCAGGCAAACCATTTTTAGGAATTTGTCTGGGATTGCAAATTCTATTTGAATCTAGTGAGGAGGGTAAGGAACCGGGACTGGGAATTTTACCCGGCAAAGTCAGACGTTTTCGCCCCGAACCAGATTTGACTATTCCCCATATGGGTTGGAATCAACTGGAGTTAACTCAACCAAAATGTCTTTTATGGGAATACTTATCTATTCGACCTTGGGTATATTTTGTTCATTCCTATTATGTTGACCCAACGCAACCGGAAATCCGTGCTGCTACCGTCACCCACGGTAGTCAAACTGTAACAGCAGCCATTGCTCGTGACAATTTAATGGCAGTTCAATTTCACCCGGAAAAATCTGCCAATGTGGGATTGCAAATTCTCTCTAACTTTGTTTCCCAAGTCCGCGAACAAATAGCTGCTTAACTGGAAAATTCTCATAGTTTAAACCTATTACCCATGCTGTATAAAAATATTTAAAGGGTAGAACAGTGCCTACCCTTAGATTTGTCATCTTTATGATTATGTCTTTGAGAATTTATGGTCATCGTCAGCTAAAAACTTTACCAGGGAAAGATACAAGACCCACCAGTTCACGGGTTAGGGAAGCAATATTTAATATTTGGCAAGGAACCATTGCCGATTGTCGGTGGCTAGATTTATGCACTGGGACTGGTGCAATGGGTGCAGAAGCTTTGTGTCGGGGAGCTAGTGTGGTAGTAGGTATGGAAAAATCCCCCCGTGCTTGTCATATCATCCAACAGAATTGGCAACAAGTAGCTGACGAACTACAGCAGTGGCAACTAATCCGGGGAGATATCTTACAACAATTACCAAAACTTGTAGGGCAACAATTTGATCGCATTTATTTCGATCCACCCTATGCTAGTGGATTATATCACCAAGTATTAGAAGCGATCGCTCGTTATCAGCTTTTAGATGTTCAAGGAGAAATAGCGGTAGAACACAGTTCTCAAGGTTGGGTAGCACCAACAATTGCCAATTGGGAAATATGCCGCGAAAAAGTATACGGTAGCACGGCAGTTACATTTTATCGAGATGTTGAGGGAAGGTGAGGAGTTCGGTATTTGGTGTTCGGAGTTAAAATTAACCTGAGTGAGGAGTTCGGTGTTCGGAGTTAAAATTAACGTCAGTGAACTCACACTGATTTACTAAGTTCAGGTTAATTGTTGAGTTTATTCTCAACTATTCGGGAAGTGACTCCTCACTTGAATTGTACAAATCCTTGGCTCATATGGGTTTCAGCCTCAAAATTTCTTGAGTTCACGTTCATTAACGGAACTGCTTGGGGTTTAACCGCAAACCAGATGAAGCAGGAGTGGAAGTTTTACGAATTCTAACTCCATTTCTCAAAAATCTGCCATCACCACCATCTCCCTCGTCTAAGAAAGATTTGAGTTTGATGGCATCTTTAGATACTGCCCTGCGAGCGCGTCTATTGAAAACGCCCCTACCTAGTTTGACAATATCTTCTATGCCACTGCTAGTACTTGTATAAGTGCTAACACCAATAGTCTCCTGTCCGCTATCAGCAGTAGTCAAATTACTGAAAATTTGATTGCGAGTCGCATAAGGATCTAGCCCTGGTGGTATGGTGAGGATTAATCTACAAGCCGGATTCCTTTCGCTAGTAACGCAGAGAGTATTATAACCATTAAGTTGAGAATTACGTAGCTCTAGCAAGCCATCTGGACGGTAACTTTCTAAACGTTGGGCAATCGTTCGGCAGCGTTTTTCGGCATCCCAACCACCACCTAAAGTTCTCGGAGTTGCCCAAGCAAAATACTTACCTGGTTGACTTTCAGGTTGATACATCACCGTATATTGATTGTTATAAAACAAACAATTGAACCTGGTTCCAGAGTTAATGGAGCTACTCGTGTCCCTAGGGGTGTTACTAGTGCTAGAAGAGGTGCTGGTAGTTACAGTAGAGGTTGAGTTGCCGTTGCGAGTATTTGAGGTTGAAGTTCTGGTAACACTGGAGTTAGTATTTTGGTTGGTGTTACCCGATGATGATGTTGTTGGCACCACAACATCTCGATTTACTTGGGCGAAGGCGATGGAATTACCCAGAAACATGGATAATCCCAAACTGCTACAAAGAATAAATTTAAGGGTTGGTGATGACATAAATCATCCTCTGGTTGAAATTAACATTGGGAGTTGCTGGATTTGATGACGCAGAAGTTTTATTTTTGATTCTGCTGCATATTTTTGCTGATATTTACCATCGTTGTCCAAACTGATAACTTGTAGCCACCTTGTTAAGTGCCAACTCTTGCCTCCAATTTTATAGCTAATCAGTCATAAACCAAGTGCGTTTTTACGCAACAAAAATTTTATGTGAAGAAAAAATATTGGATATGGCATGAATTTACTGGGAAAAGGGGAAGACTAAGATTACTCCCAGAGTAAGTAACACAGGTCAAATTAAATATCGAACCTCACCCCCAGCCCCTCTCCTGATTCAAACCTCACCCCCAGCCCCTCTCCTTATTAAGGAGAGGGGTGTAGTCAGGCGGGATGCCGTCAGGTGGGATGCCATCAGGTGGGGTAAGGTTCAGTTTTATATTTAATTACGCCTATCTACTTATGAATTTTTTCACGGGGGGAGAACTAAGGTAAATTGTGAGTATAATATGTTAAACCAATCTCTGCGTAAATTTGCGATCGCTCCTATTTCTTTATTTTTCTGGATAGCGATGGGAACATTAATTAATACCACGGCTCAAGCCTTACCAGGACGAAGTACAGAAGATGTGGCTGCTTGGATTAAATCTCACCCGACCCTGCGTCCCCGTGTGGGGGAAAAATTCTTAGTCAGGAAAAGTGATACTGCTGCTCAACGTTTTACTTTCCAAGCATCAGTTTTACCTCCTGGTAAAATCACATTTAGTAGGGACCGTAGTACTATTCGTAGTCAAAGAATTGCCATGTATGATGCAATTAATGGCATGAGTTTGGAACGTTTGCAGGAATCGTTACGGGTAATTTATGGCTTGGATATCTATCAAGACTTTCAACGGGCACAGGTGATTTATAATTATCCCAACCAAAGTGCAATTAATTCAGCCCGATTTGCCAAAACTCCTATTCGGGAAGCTTTACGGGGAGAATTGCGTATGGGCAACCGCTATGCATATTGGGTGGAGATAGCTAAACCAAATCAAGGGAAAGCTTTCACTGGTCAAATGACTGTGTTACTCAAACAGGATGTGGATAAACTAGAATCGGAACTACGAAATCGCTAATTCAATTTTGGATTTTGGATTGTAACATCAAGTTCGCTTAATTACTTATAATTCCTGCTTGAGTTACCCTAACCCTCTGTTTCCCTCTCCTTAATAAGGGACTTCCAGATTAAAAAATATCCCAAAGTCATTTTACCAATCGGATGATTCGTAGGGGCGGGGTTACAGTGAGATTACCATGTGAGATAATTTATTTCTTGGAATTCCCTAAGATTACAGTGTATACACAAGTTATGGAATTCCCAATAGTAAGAAGGCAAACCTCACGCTGACAAAAGCGGACATCTCTCTCCTTACAGCGATTTTCAGGTAAATAAACCACACCGTAGGGGTTTAGCATTGCTAAACCCCTACATGAAGATGTGGTTCAAATAGATGAAAACTGCTGTAATAAGGAGAGGGAAAGATTTTTGCATGGCAAAAAGCGAGGGTGAGGTGACAATTTCATGGATTGAACAGATGTGTACAACACGGTAGCCTGAATAAGGAGAAGGTAACCTAGTAGTTCATTGCATTAGTTCTGATAAATAAACAATTGTAGTGGGAGCGTCTCGCTCCCTGCTGACAAAAAGCGGGCAAGACTTCGGCGTGAGCTCAGTCGAACGCTGCCTGCACTACAATAAACTAACTATCAAAATTAATCAAAAAGACCACTAGGCAGGTGAGGTTTGATTGCATCTCATGTGGTTAATTACTTCATTCCTATAGAGTATGCCAATCACCAGAGAAAATACTTTCCACTGCCATTGCAATCCTCAATAAATCTTCTTTAAATATTGGAGGCCAGTCTACCCCGGCTTTGCGTCCGGCGGCAAATAGTTGTTGGGTTTTCACACTTAACATATAAAGGGCGCAAACCAATTCTTTATCAATGGTGGTAGCATACTGCAATTCTGCAAACACCACTTTCAATGCCAATAAAATGGACGTGATTTGACCAGGAATTGGTGGTTGACCCTGGTGCATATGCATTAATAGGCTATCTGGATTTTCCTCGGTGGTAATTGTTTGAGCAATGAGGAATTTGCGAGCTATTTCGTAGTTCATTTATCTTTTTGAGGGGGTTTGGGGGAGCTATAAAAACCCCACTGCAATTGACTTGAATTCAGTGAGGGATACATGGACTCAAAAATTTGCCGCAGTGCATATAAAAAATAACCTCACCCTGTCCTAACAGACATCCCTCTCCTTAATCAGGAGAGGGAAAATTTATGCAAAATTTCCGCTTTTGGGACTATGCCGGTAATACTTGTTGCAACTCTGCAATCAGGCGATCAACATTTTCCTTGCGACTGTTGAAACCCATCAATCCAATCCGCCAAACCTTACCGCCAAGTTCACCCAAACCACCACCAATTTCAATACCTCGTTCTAAGAGTAACTGTTTAGCGATCGCTTTTCCATCTACTCCTTCAGGAATGCGGACTGTTGTTAGGGTAGGTAAGCGAAATTCTTTTTCCACGTGGAGAGTCAACCCCATATCTTCTAGTTTTTGCCACAGATACTCCACATTAGTTTGGTGACGCTGCCAGCAATTTTCTATACCTTCTTCGGCAATTAAACGCAGTGATTCCCGCAGAGCATAATATAAATTGATGGGTGCAGTGTGGTGATAAACTCGCTCACTTCCCCAATACTTACCCAACAAATTCATATCCAAATACCAGTTAGCCACCTTTGTTTGCCGGCGCTGTAACTTCTCCATTGCCCGGGGACTCATGGTGAAAGGAGAAGCACCGGGAGGACAACACAATCCCTTCTGGCTGCAACTATAAGCCAAATCCACACCCCAGTCATCCAAGAATAGGGGCACACCACCCAAACTAGTGACCGTATCTATCAGTAGTAAACAGTCAAACTCACGACATAAATCCCCCACCCCTGACAGTGGTTGACGGGCACCTGTGGAAGTTTCCGCGTGAACCAAAGCCAAAACAGCAGGACGATGGGTTTCCATGGCGGTACGTAATTCTGCCAAATCAAAAACCTGTCCCCAGGGCTTAGTAATGGTACGCACATCGCCACCATATCTACCAGCCATATCTACCAGACGATTGCCGAAATACCCCATCACACCAACCAGAACCACATCACCGGGTTCCACAGAATTGGCAATGGTAGCTTCCATCGCTGCCGTACCCGTACCACTCACAGCAATGGTGTGGGGGTTTTCCGTTTGCCAACTGTACCGTAGCAGAGACTGAATCTCATCCATCAGTTCTAGGAAAGCAGGATCGAGGTGTCCCACAGGGGCAGTATTCATCGCCTGAAGCACCGCAGGATTGGCATTTGCAGGTCCTGGACCCATCAACAGGCGATCGGGAATACTCAGGGGGGCGAGGTTTTGACGTTGACTGTTATTGATAGAAATTGTTTGGGTCATTATCCGTTATTGGCTATACATTTTTGATGTGAGAATAATTTTAAGTTTAAAAGCTGGAGGGTGGAAAGGCTAGAGGAGGGAAGGAGTGATAGAGGGAAGGAGTAGGGGCGGGGTTTCCCCGCCTGTGGTGATGGAGGGAAACAGTAGGTAGGGAACATCAACCGGATGACGCGGGGACGCGGGGACGCGGGGACACACCGGACGCGGAGCGC
The DNA here is from genome assembly GCA_030066045.1 of Calothrix sp. MO_167.B12. Lineage (GTDB taxonomy): Bacteria > Cyanobacteriota > Cyanobacteriia > Cyanobacteriales > Nostocaceae > Calothrix_A. The sequence goes on along the minus strand of JASJCJ010000037.1, from coordinate 330 downwards.
TATGTGTCCCAAGCCCCGTGTCCGGGGCGGTAAGCCCCAATGGGTCAACAGTCCCCCATCAAAATCTGCGATTTGATGGCTCCCGATTGGTGGGCACCTCAAGCCCCCACCACATCGGTGGAGGAGTGCGTCTGGTGCGTCTCTTCTTGACTAATCTCTCGGTATATGGAATCATACCAAGTTGCAATCAAAGATAGTAGCTTTCATTAGACATCTCCGGAAACAACCAAAGTCTTACTATCACTACCTTTTTAACTGCGATCGCCAAACCGCAAAGGTAGTTAGTTTGTACGCAACAATAAGGCTTTGAGGTGTTTACTATTAATAACT
>JASJCJ010000268.1 GCA_030066045.1 Calothrix sp. MO_167.B12 | reverse complement strand
TATTAGACATCTCCGGAAACAACCAAAGTCTTACTATCACTACCTTTTTAACTGCGATCGCCAAACCGCAAAGGTAGTTAGTTTGTACGCAACAATAAGGCTTTGAGGTGTTTACTATTAATAACTAGCTAAAAAGTAGCATATATTAAAACCAATATACTCTTGGAATATTTAGTTATTTATAATCATAAAATAAATGTGCCTATTCGTAATCTAACAAGCCCACAAATCGTCATAATTATCTGTTCATATTTACTCGATTTTAATCTAAATCTTTCTTGAGCTACTCGGAATATTTTTATCAAACGAATTAAATGTTCAACAAAAATTCGTTCCGAAGCTAACTCTTTATTTCTTGCTTTTTGTTCTGGAGTTAATTCTTGTTCTTGAGGCTTTTTATGAGGAGTTTTAGTTAATTCTTCTCCTTGGTAAGCTTTATCTCCGTTAAATTTTTGATTTGGGTCAAATCCTTTTCGAGATTCACGAAATAATTTTACGTCACTTTTTGGTCCTGGTTTACCTGCTACAACATCAATGATATCTTTACCGTCTGGTAAAACTATTAATTGATTTTTAAAAGTATGATTTTTCTTTTTACCTGAATAATATTTTTTCTGTTCTTTATATTCTCCAGGTCTTTCTATGGGCTGCTCACAGCTATCAACTATTAATTCAAACTCCGTTAAAAGCTCTTTAACAATCTCGTAGTCAGATTCGTTTTTTTTACCTGCTCAAGTAAACTTGGTGGTAGCAACTTTCCTAAAAGTGGAAACCAATAATTAAATGTATCGTTAGCTGTTGTTTCACTTACTCCAAACTGAATAGCAAGTAGTTGAAATGTTGTTAATTGTCGCAGATATATCAGAGTCAATAATATTTGTTCTTCAAGAGATAACTTTGTCTTACGACCACCCCCTTTTTTGATAATTCTTGTCTTTTTTAATTCCGCTTCTGAGTTAACTTGTCTGTGTAGGGCGATCGCTTGCTTTATTAAATGTTTTAATTGGTCGCAATTTAGACCAATTAATCGCTGGGCTTCTCCGGGATGTTTTTCGATATACCCTGATATTGAATTCATGTTTTAACCTTGATAAAAGCTGATTTAATATTATTTTACCAGATTTTATTTATATTCCGGAGATATCTAATCAGTTACTAGGTGAAGCAGTTCAAGCAGTACAAGCAGTACGCAAAGATGACAGTCGAGGTAGGCATACAACTACCCATCGGCAGTTAATTTTACTACCTAATGGTGGTTTGATTATTGATACTCCAGGAATGCGAGAATTACAAATTTGGTCCGGTGAGTCAGCTTTGCAAACTACTTTTGCAGATATTGAAGGTTTGGCACAGCAGTGTCGCTTTCGTGATTGTCAGCATAGTAGGGAACCGGGATGTGCTGTCAGGGAAGCTGTGGAGTCTGGTAAGCTGGATGCTTCTAGGTTTGTCAGTTACCAAAAGCTGCAAAAGGAACAAGCATATCTTGTCAGTAAACAAGACCAAAGGGTAAATCTCAATAGCAAGAAACGTTGGAAGCAGATTACTAAGATGATACGCGAGCGTCAGCGGTGACGTACTCCATACACTCTCCTACCCTTCGGGAACACCTTCGGTGAACGGGTGAGTGTAATTATCTATCTTCTTCTGTAACTAATTTTTGAAAAAGTGGTTCCTTGGCAATATCATCAAAATCTATATCAGTTTTTGCCTGCTCTTGATACTGAGGATTCAAATTAATTGCTTGTTGCAGATTTTCTACAGCTAAATCAAGTTGACGTTGTAGAGCGTAACAAGCTGCTTTATTATAAAAAGCATTTGGATAGTCGGGTTTAATCTTTAATGCTTGATCAAAACTCTCGATCGCATCATCATCATAACCCATCATTACCAATACATAACCCCGACGATTCCAGGCTTTGTAGGCTTGGGGGTTTAGTTTAACTACTTTATCAAAAGATGCGATCGCTTGCTCGTATTCTCCCAATTCTTCCAATGCCATACCCCTATTTAACCAGGCGGTAGCATCCTCTGGTTGGTATTGTACGGCTTTATCAAAGGACTTAAATGCTTCTTTGTGGCGACGTAAATTACCAAATGCTACCCCCAAGTCACACCAAGCTTGATGGTAATCTGGTTTAATTTTAATTGCCTGATGGTAGGAGGCGATCGCTTGTTTATATTTCTTCAATCTACCCAGGGCAATGCCTTGATTTAACCAAATTATGGGGTTCTCTGGTTGAATTTTAATTGCTTTTTCGTATTCTGCGATCGCTTCTTCATAACGTTTCTGACTGACGAGGGATTCTCCCTGCTTGATATAATCATCTACTTCAGATGTATCACCAAGGGAAGAAACTTTTAATTCTGGAGGTGGCGATATATCTTCTTCAATAGGGGTAGTTGTAGATTCTTCTGCTACAGTAGTATCTTCCACTGGAATTGCTTCCACCTCTTCTACTACAGCAGTATTTTCCTCCGAATTTACTTCTACATCCTCAACTTTTAAGACTGGTGACTGGGGAATTTCTACGGGTGTAACGGTAATTTCCTCTACAGGTGCTGTCACTGATAATGTTGTTGGTTCAGTAACTTCTGCTAATGTTTGTTCCCTACGTTCTTGAGCATAGGTTTGCCACTCTGAAAGTTGGGAGACAAAATCAGCTTCTATTTTCTCCAACCTTTGTACAATTCGTGCTTTTTGTGCTTGGATGTAAGATTTCAATTCTGAAAATTGAGATTTAAACTCAGAACCAGATTTCTCTAAATCATCAACGATAAACTCTTTACGCTGTTGAGTTTCTTCTAGCAATTTTGACAGTTGAGTAGATAATTCTGGTTGTAATTTTTCTAAACTTTTGAAAACGCGCTGTTTTTCCTGTCGTGCATCCCTATGCAAGTTTTCTAACTGGGATTTAGTTTGAGCAATAGACTCGGATAAATCATCTACAGCTTGCTGTTGCTCGTTCTCTAACTTTTGTTGTAGTACTGATAGCTGTGATGCCAATTCTGGTTCTAGTTCTGCCATTCTTCCTAGCAGAATTCGCTTTTCTTGCTGCGCTTCTAACTCTAAGGTTTCTAACTGAGATTTAGCTTGAGCAACAGATTCTAATAAGCCCTCCAAGGCTTGCTTTTGTTGTTGTTCTGCACCTTGTTTCAATTCTGATAGCTGTGCAGCAAATTCCGGTTGTAATTCTGTCAACTTTCCCAACAGACTTTGCTTTTCCTGCTTGGCTTCTACCTGTAAAGCTTCTAGTTGAGATTTTGCTTGCTCCATAGACTGGAGAAAATCTGCCAACAGTTGCTGCTGTTGTTGCTGGGCATCTAATTTTAATTCTGATAGCTGTGTAGCAAATTCTGGTTGTAATTGCCCTACTCTTTCCAGAAGACTTTGCTTTTCTTGCTGCGCTTCTAGGTGTAAATCAGAAAACTGACCTAGCAATTCCTGATTTGATTTTTCTAACTCAGCAAATGCACTCTGATACTGTTGTTGAGAGGTTGTTTGTAATGTAGATATTTCCTGTTGAACATCTGCTGCCAATTTCGCAAAACTGTCAACCGTTACATCCCTCTGTCCTTCCACACCTCGCTGTAATTCTGCAATTTGTGAAGCAAACTCTGACTCTAAATTACCTATTTCTTGTTGAGATTCCTGAATTTCTGCTTCCAACTCTGCCAATAGTTTTTTCTTTCCATCAGAAACCTCAGAACTCACCAAAGCTAAATTATCTTGTTCCTTATGAATCTGATGTTGTAATACCCCTACTTCCCTAGTTAACTCATCAGTAATATTCTTAGCTTGTTTGATACTATTTTCAGCAGTTTCCTTAACACTATTTAGCTGAAGTTGTAAATCTTCCAACTCCTGCATTTGTCCAATGGCTCTGTCAACAATTTCCCGAATTACGGCTCGTCGCAAGAGCCAAAACAAACCAACCATAGTTACGGGAAAGGCAATCAGCATTACCAAACTGAACCCCAGTAAGAGCCGCGTACCTCCAACAGCACGCTCTACTTCTGACTTCACTTGTGTCTGAATTTGTGAATCTGTGGGCAACTGTGCTACTTTTTGCTCTGTAGAGCTTGTGGTTTGAGCAGAAACACCACCAACGGAAAGCAGCAATGAGGAAAATACCACAGTGCTTTGCAACACTAGGGAATAAAGGAAATGATGCTTGCTTTTCATATGATTACTTTAAACCGTTGGTTATTTTTGCCAGTAGCTTGTCCACTTTCAATTTAGCAAAACAAATTGAACTTGCTTCATGGATTGTACACGGGTTTTACCATCGGGAAAATCAACCCCTACCTCACTGGTTATTGATAAACTGACCCTATATCATACTAAATGCAATTAGTCAAATATAGTGAAATTGAAGCCGAGCTAAAACTGGAATTGAATTTAACGATAATAATAGGGTTTCAGATGTCTTTTTGGTAAGTTGTCATACGGTACCGTGACTATAAAATACCCCAAATGATATAAAAAATCAAATCCCTGTAATAACGCAAATTCGTTTGATTAAATAGGAATTTATATCAATAAGTCTGGGTAAGATTTGGTAAATAATTGTATAGGTTTAAAAAATAAATTAAAATAGATTAATGCATAATCTTTGGTTATGCTTGATGGGTAACAGATACCCGATAACAGTCCCCGACTTCTTAAAGAAGTCGGGGACTGTTCACACCCGCAACTGATCAAGGCTCGCTGTTTTGTTCTTCCCTCAGACAATATGCCCAATCAATTATTCCTTTAATAGCAAATAATATAAACTGCCATTACCGCCTGTAATCCCAGCTCGTCTACCTGCTAAATCACCCGTACCCATAAAATAATCTACCCTACCTGGAGTTTTAATGGCGCTACCAGTGTCTTGGTCTAATACAAAACGACTTACCCGACGATATCTCAATCGTCTGCCACTAGTTGGATAGGGGAAAGAAGCATTCACTATTGCTAATGCTCCTGGAGGCATGAGAGATTTATCTGTGGCAATTGAACGCTCTGGGGTTACAGGAACGCCAATACTACCACTAGCAGGTCTACCATTAGTTTCCTTAAAGAAAACAAACCGTTCCCACCGAGGGAAATAACTATTCATTTCCTTGGGATTGCTCTTAAAAAAGGAAACAACCTCGGGTAATGTCAGTTTATTTAACGGTAGTTTGCCATCCTTGGCCAGTTCCTTACCAATACTTGTCCAAGGGTAGTCCGTACCACCTGCATAACCAACAGAAGTTGTTGTACCATTGGTTAGTTTGAGGGTAGCAGAACCCTGAATATGGATCATATAGGCATCCAAGCGATCGCGGAACCAAAATAATTCTAAACCGCTTAAAGGACTTTTCTTACCTAGCAAAGCATCCTTACCTTCTAGTTCTACCCTAGTGGGGTGGGGTGTAGCCCATTTATCAAAATCTGATGGTAATTTATACAATGGATATTTGTACTGGGCAGTGCGAACCCTACTAGCTTGGTAAACTGGCTCGTAGTAAGCAGTGAACTTAACAGTGCCTTTATTATCATTACCTACGGACTTATAAAATGTGAATTCCCGGCGTACAGCATCTTGTAATTGGGAAGCTGACTTGGAATTGACTACCAACTGGCGAAAACGTACCAAACTACGAATGACGCGCTCCCGGGTAATTCCCTCCACCGGATAATTCTCATAAGCCTCAATTGCCTTCCTAGATTTTGTCAGGTAACGCAGGCTATTATCTATAGATTTTACCAAAGCCCAGCGATCGCCAGCTTTCCCTTTACCTTTACCGCCCCAAAAAATTTGGCTATCCCAACCCAAACAAGCGTGCCGAGGTCTACAGTAATTGCTCAAAGGCAGTATCTTGAGTGGGGGCGGTGTCTCAACTTCTTTCGGCTGTTCTGGCGGCTGTAGCTGTGGTTGAGTAGGTATTGATACTGGTGGAAACTGCTGAGTTACTTGTGCTACTGCTGACCAAATTGGGTAAATCAGGGCAACACTCAAACTCAAAGACAGTAAACCAAGTTTTTTTCTCATGTTTTAAGTAAATCTTTCTACACTAGAGCTAAATATTGGTTCTACTCGGATTGCCGAAATCCGGGATGGGCGCACCACCATGTACTCCCCCTGAATATTTTTGATTGGTACAGTAATAAAATCTTCAGAAGTAGACTTGGGAACTAGTTCACCACTATACCACTTCTGGAAATCTTGAATATTAGGAAAACGCACTTCTTCGGTATGACCACCTTCTAAAAAGAGTTGTACCGAATATTCACTTGGAGTTCTAGGCATAAGATTGAATCATTTACAACATATCCAACCCATTGTTAACCACATCACCCCGGAATGGGAAGAGTAAGTTCTCGATACTAGGGGAGATTCAGTATCAAGTAAAAAAAATTGTGTTTTTTTACCCATACCTATCGCCTAGGACGGAAGATTGTATGCAAACAGTTCCCAGGTTTGGGAGGGAAGAGGGAAGGAGTGGGGGAGTGGGGGAGTGGGGGAGTGGGGGAGTTCGGAGTGAAGGAGTGAAGGAGTGAAGGAGTGAAGGAGTGGGGGAGTGGGAGAGGGAAGGAGTGATGAATTAAAGACTGTCAACCACCAACCATCAACTAACAACTAACAACTAACAACTAACAACTGTCAACTGTCAACCTTCTTGGAGTTCCCTAAACAAACAATTTAAACCTGACTAGTTGATTTTCAATGACTTTGGGTAGGATTTTATCCAATTCCTTAGAGTTGTGGAATTGCACCATCTGTGATGTTTGCCAATCAAAAGGAAACTCACCACTTAATTGGGAACGCTGCATCTGTGCTAAGACAATTTGCTCAGAACGCTTACTTTCTATGGCATAACCTATTTCTACACAGACATGAGGACTGGGAATGAGAGTTGCAGTTTCTTTTTCTTTGTCTTCATGTTTAATGCTGGTAATTGGCGTGGTATCGGCAATAAATAGTAAACTTCTGCGGATTTTCCTCATCATAGTTGAGGATAAACGCAGGGAACCTTCCTTCGGACGATATGATTCTACCAATGTTAAAGGTAGACGCGATCGCTTATTCAATTTTTCTAAACTTGTTTGCAATCCCTCTCGCAGAGAATTGCTAGCTTCAGGGTACTCTCCTTGAGAACAAAAAAATATCGTTGGTTCTAGTTGCGCCAACAATGCTTGTTTGGTGAAATAGATTTCATGGCTAATCAAATCAATGTTAGCTACACAATAGCCACCGCTGCCCTCTATGTAAAACTCTATATTTTCCCCTTCCAAATAACGCCTAAACCAAGTGGATTGCTTAACTTCTTCACTATCCTCCAGAAAATCTGCCCGCAATCCTGACTTTAATAAGCTTTTTTTACTGACACGAATATCTGGTGGGCGTTTTTCTAACTCCCGAATCGGCTCATATTCCTGAAGATACCATGCCCTCAGAGCAATTATTGACATAAGGCACTGCTTGAATTATCTCGTAGTTTCTAACTGTATGAGCTTACACCTAGATGTGCCGTTAATTAACCCCTTAAAACAACAACACCCAAGCTTCTACTAGTTGAATTATTTCCTCTCATAATTTATTCTAGCCAGGGATGTAATTGAATTCCAATTCCGTTTAGAATTTGGATAAATCAGTGACAGTGCCCCCTGATTTTCACAATGAGGAAATATCAACCCTCGAGATGGGTGTTGTTTGTTGTCTACGAGACAGATGTAAATTCAACAGTGCTTTTTACCTCTTTATTAACTAGAATTGCTACTGCATTTATCTGCCAGGGAAGCTTCTTTATCGCTTCAATTATTAAGTTATCACACCAGAATCAGAAAAGTTATTTTTGCAACTAAAGTTTACTCTAAAATTCCAGCATTGACATCTCAATTGAGTGGCAATAGCCTGATATTATCGTACTCATAAGCATTTTCCCAGTTTGTGCCATCCCTCCGAACAATGTATATTACCATGAGTAAATACTCAGTAATTGATTAAGTTGATTGGCTTTTTGTTAATAAAATATTACGCTCCATTAACAATTAAAAACCTAACTTTTCTAAGACAGCCTTGGTGGAGACAATATGTCGATTTAAGCCCAATTCTTTGGGGCTAACTCCCACAGCCAAAGCAATTAACTGTGGTAAATGTAGAACTGGTAGACCTAACTTTTTACCAATTACCTTTTCCACATCTGGTTGACGGGAATCCAAATTGAGGTGACATAAGGGGCAGGGAGTTACAATACAATCAGCTCCAGATGCGATCGCTTCTTGGATGTGCATACCTGCCATTTGAAAAGATTGGGTGGTAGCATAGCTAGAAAGAGGCCAACCGCAACATTGAGTCCTTCCCTGATAATAAATTGGTGTTGCCCCCAGAGTGCGAAACACATTTTCCATCGCTTCTGGATTAAACCTATCTTTTTCAGGTATAGATATTTGTGTGCGGAGTAAGTAGCAGCCATAAAAAGCTGCACATTTGAGACCAGTTAATTTCTTGCTTACCCTTTGTTGAATCTCTTCCAAGCCATAATCCTCAACTAAGGCATAGAGAAGATGTTTAACTTCTGTACTTCCCCTATAGGGTAAACAACCTTCCTTTTGCAGCAAATTATTCACCTGTGCAAAATAAGCTGGTTCATCTTGATGACAAGCTTTGAGACGTTCATCAACATGACCAATCACCCCTTGGCAAGTGCTGCAATGGGTAAGTAAAGGTAAATTTAATTCTTCTGCCAGAGCAATATTACGGGCATTAACCGTATCTTCTAGCAATTGGGAATCTTCTTTAAAAGTGCCAGAACCACAGCAAGATCCCTTTTTTAATTCTATGAGTTCGATGCCGAGAACTTGAGACAGGGCAACAGTTGACTGGTGGAGTTCCCCACAAGCACCTTGAGCAACACAACCAGGGAAATAAGCGTATTTTAGCGTATGAGATACCATAAGATGTAATTCATTACTTGTATTTACAAAGAATTGACGTACTCCCTGGGATAAATCCGCAGGGATTCTCAAAGGATATTACCAGGCAGGATAAATCCGTGCCTGTGCATCCTTTTTCCTGCTTCTTAGACTCTTAACTAGACTGTCACCAGTCCCCGTCAGAACGTCT
>JASJCJ010000267.1 GCA_030066045.1 Calothrix sp. MO_167.B12 | reverse complement strand
AAGATGGATGGGGTTTAATTCTCGCAATTTAGCAGCTAATTTCTCTGCTCTGTGTTGAGCAATTCCCTTTTGTTGACGTTCGGATTCTGCTAACTCTGCAACTTCTTCTGGTGTGGGAACTAACTGGTCTTCTGGTGTAAAAAATTGCAGTAAACCATCGTAAATCCCCAGATATAATCCTAACTGTTGACTCCACAAATGTCCTTGATTATTAGGTTCTAAAGGCTGATATTGACCATCTACTAAATGAAATCCAGCAAATTCTAAGCTATAAGGATCAAACCAAAAATAATCAGGGGTACGAAAAGTATCTTGGTAAATTTTTTTCTTTAATTCTCTATCTGTATTAGCTGTTGATTCTGAAAGAATTTCTAAAATCAAATGGGGATATTTACCATTTTCTTCCCAAACTACCCAACTTTTGAGGCAAGGCGAAATTGTGGCACGATTCTAAGTGCATCGTTTCCTGTGGTGGTGCGCCTTTGGCAATAGTCAAAGATTATATTCGCAATCAATCAGGCGGTAGATTGCAGAAATTAGGGGCATCGTAGGTGAAACCTTCTCGAAGAGTACCCCTAATTTCTGCCCGCTATTCATCCTCACCGTATAGACGGATGGGGAATTTCGCGGTTTAAGTTAACGTTGGCAATGGGGTAAGCGAAAATATCCAGAAGGAAATCGCCTTACTAGTGATGCGTTGCATTCATTTTTACGAGTTACGGGTGTGAGCGATCCCCGACTCCTTAGAGAAAGAAGTCGGGGATCTTTATTTCAGTCAATTTACTGTTAAACCATGCAATACTCCTGAATTATTTTGACATCCAAGGTAGTGTTTTGCAGAGAGCGAATAGCAGCAACGGTGGCTTTTGCTCCGGCGATGGTGGTAATAATGGGAATTTTGTAAGTCAAGGCTGTGCGCCGAATCAACTTCGCATCGGTTTGTGCTTCCTCCCCTGACGGGGTATTAATAATCAACTGAATTTTACGATTCTTGATGGCATCCAATACATGGGGACGACCCTCATGTAATTTCAGCACTAGTTCAACCTCCAATCCATTTTCCTGGAGTACGCGACGGGTACCATCGGTGCCCATGACGGTAAAGCCAAGATCGATAAATTCCTTGACTACGGGTACAGCAGCTTGTTTATCCCGCTCGTTCATGGAGACAAACACCGTACCTGTTAATGGTAATTGCTCCCCTGCTCCCATTTCCGCTTTGGCAAAGGCACGACCAAAATCCCTGTCTATCCCCATTACTTCCCCTGTGGAACGCATTTCTGGTCCGAGGATAGTATCTGTACCGGGGAATTTATTGAAGGGTAGTACGGCTTCTTTAACGGCGATATGGGATGGAATTACTTCTTGGGTAAAATCAAGTTCTTCTAAGGTTTTACCTGACATGATTAAGGAAGCTAGTTTGGCTAGGGGAACTCCTGTGGCTTTAGATACAAATGGAACTGTGCGGGAAGCGCGGGGATTGGCTTCTAATATATAAACTTGGGGTGCATCACTGTGGGCATTGGCAACGGCGAATTGGATATTCATTAAACCAATGACATTTAAGGCTTTTGCTAAGTCTATTGTCCATTGACGAATTTGGTCAAGAATTGCTTGAGATAAGGAAATGGAAGGTAAGGAACAAGCTGAGTCACCTGAGTGGATTCCCGCTTGCTCAATGTGTTCCATAATGCCACCAATTACGACTTTTCCTGTAGCATCTGCGATCGCATCTACATCTACTTCAATGGCATTCTCTAAGAACTTATCAATGAGAATGGGATGATCGGGTTCTACCTGTACGGCAAAGGTCATGTAACGTTCTAACTCAGTGTCTGAGTAGACGATCTCCATTGCCCTACCCCCTAATACATAACTAGGACGTACCACTACGGGATAACCAATGCGTTGAGCGACAATTAAGGCATCTTCATAGGTACGGGCAATACCATTGGGGGGTTGAGCTATATTCAGTTCCTCGAGAATCTTCTCAAATCTTTCCCGGTCTTCGGCGGTATCAATGGAGTCGGGGGTGGTTCCCCAAATCTTAGTAATAATACCTGTGTGGGTAGCTGTCTTTTGCAGATATTCCTGTAATGGTACTGCCAACTTTAAGGGGGTTTGCCCGCCAAACTGGACTATAATACCTACGGGGTTTTCTGCCTCAATGATGTTGAGTACATCTTCTTTGGTCAGGGGTTCAAAATACAGGCGATCGCTAGTATCATAATCTGTGGAAACTGTCTCTGGGTTAGAATTGACCATAATTGTCTCGTAACCCCCATCCTTCAAGGCATAGGAGGCATGACAACAGCAATAATCAAACTCAATTCCCTGTCCTATGCGGTTGGGTCCTCCCCCCAAAATCATCACCTTGGGTTTCTCGCTGGGAAGAATCTCCGTTTCCTGTTCATAGGTGGAGTAATAATAGGGGGTAAATGCTTCAAACTCCGCCGCGCAGGTATCCACCGTCTTGTAAACCGGAATCACTCCTAATTGCTGGCGATAAGCCCTGACTTCATCCTCGGTAGTTTTCGTAGCGTAGGCAATTTGGCGATCGCTAAATCCATTTCTTTTTACATCATATATCTGCTCTTTTGTCAATTGTTCTAAGGGAGTACGTTTGAGAAACTTTTCCACTTCTAGCAGTTGTTCCATTTTATCTAGGAACCAGGGGTCAATGGCGGTTAATTCATAAATTTCTGCCTGACTAATTCCCAGTTTCATGGCATGACGGACAGCGAAAATCCTTTCTGGGTTCGGTGTCCGCAGTTGGGCGCGGATTTGTTCCCCACTGGGCAACTTTTCCTTCATGTCGCATCCCCAACCGGCTCTGCCTGTTTCTAAGGAGCGCATAGCTTTTTGGAAAGACTCATTAAATGTTCTGCCAATGGCCATGGCTTCCCCCACGGATTTCATTTGGGTAGTTAAGCCAGATTCGGAACCGGGGAACTTCTCAAAGGCGAACCGGGGAATTTTGGTAACTACATAATCGATGGTTGGCTCAAAGGAAGCGGGGGTTTTCTTGGTAATATCATTCTTAATTTCATCCAGGGTATAACCCACCGCCAATTTTGCCGCCATTTTGGCAATGGGGAAACCAGTGGCTTTCGACGCTAAGGCAGAACTGCGGGAAACCCTGGGATTCATCTCAATTACAACCACATCCCCATTCACCGGATTCACCGCAAACTGAATATTAGAACCTCCAGTTTCCACCCCAATCTCGCGGATAATCTTAATTGCCATATCTCGCAATCGTTGGTATTCCTTATCCGTCAGGGTTTGGGCGGGAGCCACGGTAATGGAGTCTCCGGTATGGATACCCATAGGGTCTAAATTTTCAATGGAGCAGATAATCACCACATTATCTGCCAAATCCCGCATTACCTCTAATTCATACTCCTTCCAACCTAGCAAAGATTGGTCAATCAGAATTTGGGATACGGGAGAAGCATCAATTCCTGCTTGTGCCATATTGGCAAATTCTTCTGCATTGTAAGCAATACCCCCACCAGTACCACCCATAGTAAAAGCTGGACGGATAATCAAAGGATAAGTACCAATATTATCAGCGATCGCTTTTGCTTCTTTCAAGGATGAAGCCGTGCCACTAGGACACACCTTCACCCCTATTTTGTCCATCGCTTCGTTAAATAGTTTCCGGTCTTCAGCTTTCTCAATAGCTGGCAACTTAGCACCAATTAACTCAACTCCACATTTAGTTAGTGTGCCATTTTTTGCCAATGCCACCGCAATATTTAATGCTGTTTGTCCTCCCATGGTAGGAAGTAAAGCATCAGGACGTTCCTTTTCCACCACCTTGGCTACCAATTCTGGGGTCAAAGGTTCAATATAAGTACGGTTGGCGGTTTCCGGGTCCGTCATAATTGTCGCCGGATTGGAATTAACTAAAACTACCTCATAACCCTCTTCTCTGAGGGCTTTACAAGCTTGGGTTCCCGAATAATCAAATTCGCAGGCTTGTCCAATGATGATTGGACCAGAACCCAGGAGGAGAATTTTTTTGATGTCATCACGACGAGGCATATGCGTTGCTTTGGAGTAGAGAAATAGAAGTCCTGATTATTTTAAGATTGTTTCACCACTTCTTAGGCGATTTGCGATCGATTTCTCTCTATTTAGGGCTTGCTGAACTGCCAATAGTTTCTGTAAATATGCAAGTAAAATCTGTGAAAATTAGTTTATTTTATTACCTCGTTATCTAGTCATTTACTGCTATGAAAATTTATTTTTAGGGATTTTAACGCCATAAATTATGCCAATAAATAAACCGCAGAGAACCTCCGAACACCAAACTCAGGTTATTTAGTAAAAAATAGGATGGCTATTTTATATAAAAAAGGCAGAGAAGATTAGATCAATTCATCTCTGCCTTTTTCCAACTCTAATGTAGAAGAGATATACAAAAATTCCCTTAATTTGAGGATATAACCCTTGTAAATTATACCTGAGTCACAATAATTCATAATTATGAATTATCACATTATGAATTATGAATTATTTGCTCACATTACTAATTATTAGCAGGTTGTACAAAACCTAAAGTTAGACTGTCTGCTGCTAAGAAGTGATGTAAATGGTAAGCTCTCTCCTCAGTTTTTAACAGAATTTGTTCATATAAATAGCGTGTACCTCTGTCACCTAAACTTTCTGCTTGGGCAGCTTGACGACGAATGAGTTGGATCATTGCTTGTTCTGCTTTCAGGTCATTTTCTACCATCTGACGGCAAGAATAAGTACCATCAGGCTCCTGCTCAAAACAACATAAATCAGCTAACTTAGCAAAACTCGCAACTGGTACACCCCCTAATCCATTTAACCGTTCTCCGATTTCATGGATATGATCCTGCACATCTTGACAACTTTCATTAAAAAAGTCGTGCAGGGAGTTAAATTCTGCACCTTCAACCACAAAGTGGTGTTTTTGATATTGTAAGTACAGTGCCTGGAAACTAGCTAATACGATGTTAAATCCTTCACACACAGGCGTAGTTACACTGTGCTCCAACAAGATTGGATTTTCAGAAACTTCACCAAAAGTCTGTATTAAACCTTGTACTTTAGACATATCTGTTATCCCTCTCAATTAAGACCATTAGCTATTAACTATTTGGCTTCTATATCTTAGCATCTAAAAAAATTAAAAATCTATCATTGTTAATTGAGAACGGAGTATAATTTTGACATTTTTTCGCAAGTAAAAACTGAATCATTTGGGTGATTTTGTCCAGCTTATTGAGAAAACAAGGCATTTACTTGAAAGCAAGTATAATAAATCGTACTCAAGTCAAGCCAATGTGAACAAATACTTGTGATGATAAAATTATATTTTCTTAATAATTTGGTTTATAAATCATCTTTATTAGATTAATTTAATGGGATTAAAATTCCCAGCAGAAAAAATATTTATCAAAGTTTTAAATATAGGAAGAAGATAATTTTATGCCGAGCAATCAATTATATGTTTTTTGTTTGTTAAATTGGTATAATTTTTATCTATGTTTTTGATTCCAAGCAGTCCCAGTACAAAGCACAGACTTGGTTTGTGTAGCAATAACCAGCCAAAGAATTGGGTAAAAATTGGGATGCTGCCAAAATTAGTGTTTGTTAATATGCAAAAATATTTGCGAATAAAGTGTTATCTAACAATTGAAATCTTTTGACTATAATTACTTAATAAAAATTCATACATCTTATTCTTTCTCAATAAATTATCGTTATTGACAAAAAAGGTAAGGAAGCAGTAGGGGCGGTGTTTCCTTACCCGTCGGAAAGGAGTGAAGGAGTTCGGGGTTCGGAGTTCGGAGTAGGGGCGGGGTTTCCCCGCCCGGAGTGAAGGAGTGAAGGAGTGAAGGAGGAAAAGAAAGGAAATTTTATTTTTTTTTCAAATTTTGTTGAGAAAACTTTGCACTTAATGTATTCTGGTAGAAAGAAAAACTTATCATCTAATACCCTATAACCGGGGAAAAATTCGTTTGTTACTGCGATTTTATTGCACTTTGGAGGTCAATCTGGAACAAGTAGAGGGGCAGCAGGTAGTTAATGTAGATTGGTTGGACCGTTGGACTATTTATCAACGGTTGCAGGAACTAGAAATTCCTTGTTGCTGTACCACAAATCAACCATTAACGGTGGAGATTAATAATCCGGTGGCGTTAGTACAACTATGGAGTGTAATTAGACACGTTAGTGCCTCTCGCCAAGAAATGGTTGTAGTGCTAGAAAAATGCTGGTGTTGCGATTCATAAGAATTTATATGGGTAGAGAATATGTCTAAATTAATGAGTGATTACCGCAAATCTGAAGTATCAGCTTTTATTGTGGAAGGGCATTTAATTGATTTTGCGATCAAAGATGGCTACAAGTTAAAAGGGTTGCGGATGGCAACTATTGAAGGGGAAATATATGTAAAGTTAGACAAACATTTAAGAATAAACTTTAACTGGTTCTTACCACCAGGCACTCCTTTAAAAATATATGGTCATAAAAAATTGAATTACAAAACTGGGGAGTGGAAGTTCAAGGCTCAACAAGTGATGCTTGCAGGGGAAGCCGATCTTGATAATGTATGGAAAAGAGTATCTTCTTCTGGTCTTCCTGTTCGCTTATCCTCAGCCAATGAAGTCAAGCCCAAGTCAACAAAGGCAACAATCTTGGTGTGTCAAAAGTCTGATTGTATGAAGCGGGGGGGTAAACAAGTCTGTCAGGCTTTGCAAGCAACAATTAGCGATCGCGGTTTAGAGGATAATGTGATAATTAAGGGTACTGGTTGCATGAAAAGCTGCAAGGCTGGACCAAACCTAGTTATGCCAGATAAAACTCGTTACAAACGGATTCAAGCACAAGAAATTCCTGCCCTAGTAGATAAGCATTTTGCTCCCAAAGATAGTAACTCCCAGCAACACTCGGTTGAGGAAGTTACCATAACCAATAAAACAGCTAATACAACTGGTGTTGGTGAATTTATTTGGTAATTGACAGGGAGACTTCCTGGGGAAGGTAATTAAATTACAGCAATACAATCAATTTCCACTAACACATCTTTAGGTAAACGGGATACCTGTACGCAAGCGCGAGCGGGTGCTTTGTCTTCATCAAAATATTGGGCGTAAATGCCATTCACGGCGGCGAAATCATTCATATCTGCCAAAAAAACCGTAGTCTTCACTACTTGGTCAAAACTAGCTCCCGCAGCCGTCAGAATAGCCTGTAAATTCGCCATTACTTGTTGGGTTTGCTTAGTTACATCCCCCTCGCCAACAATAGTTCCCGTACTGGCATCTAGGGCAATTTGTCCGGCTACAAAAACCATTGTACCAGTAGCTGCGATCGCTTGATTATAAGGACCCACTGGTGCGGGTGCATTATCTGTGCGAATAATTTGTTTCTCCATATTTCCCCTTCTAACCTAACCTGGGACGAATCCCATAATGGCGATATTGCCAATAATCCCGCAAAATCCGGTCATGGTCAAAACATAAATTAGTCGGTACGCGCCAAGGTTCAAAAATACCTACATCCTTCGCATCATCTCCCGCCACAGGTTTCCCAGTGGCTGTAGCTAAAAACACCATACTGATAGTGTGCTGACGTGCATCCCGCTTGGGGTCAGAATATACCAAAAATTGTTCAATTAGTTCTATCTGTAAGCCAGTTTCTTCCAAAGCTTCCCGTTTAGCTGCTGTCTCTATGGATTCCCCATAATCTACAAAACCACCGGGAATCGCCCAACCCAAGGGTTGATTGTGGCGTTCAATTAAAATAATCGGTCGATGGGGGCGATCTATTAATTCAATAATGATATCAACAGTGGGGGCAGGATTTCTATTAACCATCACCAATACTTTACTTACTTGACGTACTCCCCTGATTAAAACTAGGAGATTCTCAAAAGGATGTTACGAGGCAAGATGAATCCGTGCCTCTCCACCTTTCTTCCTGCTTCTTTGACTCTTAACTAGTGCTTTGTCCCATTAATTATGATGGCTTTTATCCTATACTACTAATAAGAGCGATGTGGACTTTTAAGTCCACGAGCAAACTGCGATCGCCGTCGTTGGCAGGGTGTACTAGTGATGAAGCATAAAGTTCATCTTTCAACAGAGCAAAAACAAGAACTACTGGATATAGTAAAAAAAGGTTCTTCTAATGCCAGAAGAATTCGTAGGGCACACACGTTACTAATGGCTAGTGAAGGTAAGACGGATAAAATAATATCTGAGACCTTACATATATCAATACCAACTGTTGAAAGAACTCGTAAACATTTCTGTACCTCAGGTTTAGAAAAAACACTTAAAGAACGCCCACGTAGTGGTAAGCCGCCCAAATTAACTCCCAAAGAGCAAGCATATTTAATTGCCACAACTTGTAGCGATGCACCATCCGGTAGAGAACGTTGGACTTTAAGATTATTAGCAGAAAAAATGGTCAGTCTTGAAACAGTAGATAGTTTGGGCAAAAGTACAGTTGGTAGAATACTAAAAAAAACTCATTAAAACCTTGGTTAAAACAGCAGTGGTGTATCCCTTCATGTAGTTGTGAATTTGGATCAAAAATGGAAGATGTGCTTGATTTATATGCTCATCCAGTAGATATAGAACGTCCATTGGTCTGTTTCGATGAAAGGCTATGCCAGTTAATTGGAGATGTAAAGCAACCAATACCACCTGTACCTAAAAAACAAGATAAACCTGGTAAAAATAAAAAAATTGATTACGAATATGAACGCAAAGGAACTTGTAATTTATTCGCTTTCTTTGCTCCATATTTGGGATGGAGACATATTAAAGTCACTCACAGGAGAACAAAAGTTGATTTCGCTTACTGCATGAAAGAATTAGTCGATGTTCATTTTAAAGAAGCCAAGGTTATTCGATTAGTAATGGATAATTTAAATACTCATACTACTGCTGCTTTATATGAAGTATTTGAACCCGCCGAGGCAAGAAGAATTGCCCAAAAATTAGAGATTCATTATACACCCAAACATGGTAGCTGGTTAAATATGGTTGAATCTGAGTTATCTGTACTTGTACGGCAATGCTTAAAACGAAGAATTCCTGATATTAAAACTTTA
>JASJCJ010000266.1 GCA_030066045.1 Calothrix sp. MO_167.B12 | reverse complement strand
TTTTGAAATAGCATGACAGCAATTTCTTGCTTCATTTCGGTTTCAGTCATGCGAGTTGCCATGAGAATCTCATCAGGAATTGTAATACTCATTGCTTGATTCTCCTAAATGTCAGTTCCTGGTTTATCTTAGTTTGGTTCTACTAGACGTAGTTCAAGGAAAGTTTGTTTTTGATACAGGCTTTAAGGGGTAAGGGATACTACTATTTTAAGCAATTAGAAGAAAGTTCAGATGGATGGGTGTTGAGATAGTTTAACCCTGTTTAATCGCTTTCGCTAGATAAAAATCCAAAACCCTTATTTTTACGGACTTTTATGAATTTAAGCGTAGGTTGGGGAGCCACTCCGTTGCGGAGGTTTCCTCCGTTGTAGTCAGTGGCGTTTGAGGAGTGAAACCCAACAACCAAAAATCTCGGTATTGTTGGGTTTCACTCCGTTCAACCCAACCTACATTTCTTTTTTTCTTCCCAAAGTTACATAAGAGGGTTAAAGCGATCGCAGTACAATAATTGGGAAAGTACTTGATTGAAATGGTCATTTACCCACATCATCGCTCATCCTCACTTGAGAAGTATTCACGGAATTCACAATCTCAATCTTTCTGAAGGCAGCGATGTTGTTCGAGCAGTGCAGAAAATTTATAAAGATTAGTCATCCAACTTCTTTGGAAATCTTCGTCGTTCATACCATAACAATAAGCTTGGAGGAATACCATATAACAATCCCAAAAAGATGCCTTCCCATTTAACTCTACCTGGTACAAGTAATGGTTCTGTGTTACTAATTTTTCTTCCTAAGCTTGGCAAAATAAAAATAAATAGATCAGGGAATAAGTTGGCAGTAATTACAAGGATAGAAACCACGATCATCGAGAAATAAACGAAATTCTCGTATTTTAGTAATTTGTTTATTCTATTATTTCTCATACTTTTTATTCTATCCTTTCTAGGTAATGCTCCCCAATCGGTAACGCCTTGAGGTAGTCCACGAATCGTCCCATAAATTGTTGGACAATCATCAGATGTATGGAGAACCTCTATACGTACACCATCTTGTGGATCTAAAAAATCAAATTCACAAATAGCAATATGAGTTTCCTGGATATCTTCATGAACAACAAATGAGTTAGAATCACGAGTTTTCAATGTAACTTTTAAATCAAGAATTTCTGACTTTGAATCAAATTGGAAACGTAATGGATCTGTATTAACAATATCACTGCTTCTAAAGGTTGTTTTTCCTGAGTTCCAAATAACAATAGTTGTCTTAGAAAGCTGAGAGACTTCTGTCTTAGTAGGTTGAGATAAATCCTTTTGATAATAAATACTCACATTAGTAGGTAACTCAGCATATCTCCCTCCTATCAATCTCGTATTGCTCATCTGAACGGAGAGCCTTGGAAAAACCTGACTTCGACGAAATAGATACACAGCTAACAGCAGACTAAATAAACCAATCAACGCTCCAACCCAACCTTGATTAAAGAATTTAGTAACTGTACTCAGGGAAATAGAACTCATATATTCTTAAAATTTGTATAACCGAGTATTATTTCAACACAGTATACTACGTTTGACTAAGGTAGGAGCGGTAGCATTCATCATATCTATTTCAAGAGTCTAATAACCTTGTTGGAAAAAATTTTTAGATATATTCGTATGGATATAAAGGTTACTACTAGGGGCTGAACAGGGACATTATCCAACCTTGGTGAAAGTGCTTAATTTATACCTGTCATTTCCCCACACACAAAGAGCGATCGCTCGCTGTTACTTTAGAATTATTCCCTAAATAATCTTGCAGCCAACTACAACCCATACTAAGTAGCTTTTGTAATTGCAAATCTGATAAGTTCTGTAAAATTATTGTCCCTGCACTACTACTAATTCCCAAACTTTTACCATCGGGACTGAAACTAACACTATTAAACTGATTATCTTTAACCTTCAGCGTCAGTAATAAATTACCATCATTATTCCACAACCTTACTTTGTCATTGCTGGTGGCTGCTAAGAGTTTACCATCGGCACTGATACTGATACTGGTAAAGCGATCGCCATCTTTGGTAAAGTTCCTCAATAGTTTACCATCCACTGTCCACAGTTTCACCATACTATCAATACTGGCGGAGGCGATGGTTTTGCCATCTGCTGACCAAGCTAAACTATATACGGGACGTTGATGTTGTTTGAAGGTGTGGAGTAATTCTCCATTCCGTTTCCAGATTTTCACCGTATTATCATCGCTGGCGGAAGCAAGTAATTCACCATTAGGACTAAAGCTCACCCAGTTGACGGCTTCTTCATGTGCGAATAAAGTTTTTAATAGTTTACCGTTGGCATTCCATAATTTCAGGGTGCCATCACCACTAGCTGAGGCAATGGTTTTTCCATCCTTTGACCAAGCAACACTTAAAACTTCTTTGATATGACCAGCTAGGGTTCTCAGCAGTTTACCATCTCGTTGCCATAGTTTAACTGTTGTATCTCCACTGGCTGAAGCTAACATTGTTTCATCGGCACTAAAAGCCACATCCCATACTGTTTTGCTGTGTCCTGATAAAGTTGTCAGTAATTTACCATCCCGTTGCCATAGTTTAACTGTGTTATCGTGACTCGCGGAAGCCAGCAATTTACCTGTATGGGAAAAACTGACTTTAGTTACCCCTTGAGTATGACTTTTGAGCTTTTGCAAGCGTACATCTTGCCAATGCCACAGTTTAATGGTTGTATCTCTGCTGGCGGAAGCTAAGGTATTACCATCAGGGCTAAAAGTAATATTAGTAATCCAATCCCCATGTCCTTTGAGGGTATCTACTAATTCCCCTTGTAATGTCCAAATTTTCACGGTTTGGTCAGTACTAGCCGAAGCAATGGTATTACCATCGGGGCTAAAAGTGACGGTTGTTAAGCCGTGGTGATGTCCGGAAAAGCTGGATATTAATTTACCCGAACGATTCCACAGTTTGATGTCACCATCTAAACTGGCAGAAGCTAAGGTTTTACCATCACTAGACCAATTTACCTGTAATACTGTATCTTGATGACCGGATAGGGTACGGAGTAATTTCCCATTAGCATCCCAGAGTTTAATGGTTTTGTCTGTACTTGCAGAGGCTAATATTTTACCATCAGATGACCAAGCCAAGCTTCTCACTGGTTCTTTATGGGCGGGGATGGTTCTGAGTAAATTACCGTTTTGGTTCCAAATTCTGATGGTTTTATCCGTACTTGCCGAGGCAATATTTTGACCATCGGGGCTAAAAATTACACTATTAACTATATCCGTATGTGCCAATAAGGTGTGGAGTAATTTACCATCTAGACTCCAGATTTTGATGCAATTATCTGCACTTCCAGAAATGATGGTTTTGCCATTGGGACTGAAACTAACGCTGTTTACCTTTTTGCGATGTCCCCTGAAGGTATGGAGCAATTTACCGTCAGATTGCCACAATTTAATTGTATTGTCTGCACTGGCAGAAGCAATTAACTTACCATCAGGGCTAAAACTCACGTCATTGACTTCAGAAGTATGTGCTTCCAAACGGTTGCGTTCTTTGATGCCATATACTACTTGATATAGGGCAGTCATGACTTCTTCCTGGGCATCTGCGTCTGGTAAAACTGCTCCTTGGAGTTTCCTCCCGGCTTTTAAACCAGATTTTAAAGCATCAATATCTTTATCTAAGGCAAATAAGGCTGAACTAGATGCACTAGCAGCTTGACTAGCGGCAATTAGTGCCTGTCGCCATTGATAAATTGCCATAGTAATGGAAGCAGTTAAGGCTACGATCGCGATCGCAGAGAGTGCTAAGATAATCTTCAGGAAACGGTTAATTTTAGCTTCACTAATCCGTTGTTGTTCTTTGTCAGCTAGTTCTGCTTCTAATTTTTGCTGTTGCAGTTCTGCGGCTAGGCGCTCAATTTCGACTTGACTAAGTTCTTCCCGTTTCCGCAGTTCTTTTAATTCTGTCAACAAATTTAAACCCTTTTGGGGGGAAGTATCTAACCCATCCAGGAGTTTGACTTGCTGATTTTTTTGCCGCAATTCACTGTTGAGTTGGGCAATTTCCGCTTCCCGAGATTGTACTTTCTGCCGGAGTTGATTCAGTTGGATTTGCAGGCTGGATTCCCCTTGTTGCAGGTAGCGGATCAAATCCACCAGGTAATCATGAATCAATTGATAGCGTTCTGGCACGTCAGGGAACAGAACTACTAATCCAGAATGTACGAGTATTTCTAAGACTAAATCTAACTGTTCGGCATTCTCAAATTCTGCTAATTCTGCGGTTATTTCTGCTTTGGTTTTAAATGGTCTTTTGCGATTCTCATCTGTCAGTAAATATAAAACTAATAAAGCAGCCCGTTCATTTTCTTTACCGCAATCGGCAATCAGTTCCTTAATATATTGCTCAATTAATTTATTATGCCTATAGGATTGATATTGTGATAACTTGGTAATCCGATTATCTTGCAGTTGGTTTCCTACCACCTGTAGTTCAATGGGACGTACTTCTCCCAATTCTGACGATAAATCCGTCACCAAGGCATCAATTAATTCAGTTTCCAAATGAACTTGAGAACGCTCCGTTAAACATTGGATCACATTTTTGGCATCCTGGGAGGAAAAATTATTTAATTGATAGCGGATATTTTTATCCAGGATATTATAATTAATTGGTTCTAATGCCGCTAAATGCTTTAATTCCAGTAATTGATACAGATAATCACCCCGCAAGGAAAAGATAATTTTCACAAAGGGAATTTGCAGACAATCACACAAAAACAAATCAAATTCTTCTATTTCCTTCCTATCTGTATAACCAAAGAAAAATTCTTCAAACTGATCGAAAATTAAGACAGTAATCAGTTGATTGTGAGCATTTGACCGCAATTGTTCTAGTATACCTGCCGTGGTGATGGGTGTGGCAGGATAAGGAGGCATATCAGCTTCCGTTTCTCCCTTACTATCGGCAATGGCTGCTGATAAAGATGTGCCTAATTCTCGCACCCAGTCAGTATAAACTTGCAAAACAACGGGTATGGCAATTTGATCCCCCAAGGCGCGATTTTGCAGCGCGGGTACTAAACCTGCCGTCACCGTAGAACTTTTACCCACCCCCGAAGGACCATGAATAATGGTTAATTTATGAGCTGGACGGCTAATTCTCCCAATTAACTGCTTCACATCCCGTTGCCTGCCAGAAGCAGAGATTTCTAGGGCAATACTACCCACCCCCAAGGAGGAATTTAATACCGGGTTAGTTGCCTGTTGTTGGGGTTGTAATTTCCCCGCACCAATAAAAGCGCGAAAACCATATTGCTGCTCCACAGAGCGTCGTTGCTGGCGGATGGTAAACGCCTCTAAATAACAACCAGCCTGGAAATATAGCCATCGCAATTTACGTAAAAACCGGATGTAGCGATGGGCATCGTATCTATAATCACTGTCTATTAATGCCTCCTTTAAAGTTTTCCTCGCTTCCGTTAAATGTAGGGCAGTAATTTTTTCTTCCCCTAAATGTTGTTGTGCCTTTACTAGCATCAAACGATACATCTGTGCTAGTAGTAGGGGGAATAAACCTTGCTCTGCATCTTGATTGTCTGGGGATTCAGATAATTTCCATAGGGCGATGTTAGCAAATTGACTTGCCTGTTTCCAGTGAGATGCATGTAAAGCCGCTTCTGCCAGCATTCCATAGTCACAAGCTAATTGAATATGGCTACCATAGGTTTGATGTAATTCTAGGGATTGCTGTGCTACCTGCTGCAAATCTTGCCAATCCCCCAATTGTTGTAAAACAATCTCCAAGTGATCGATAAATTGAGCGACAATATCTTGTCTTTGGGCACTGCTAAACACTTGCAAGCATTGTTGGAAGTAAGACTTTGCCCCTTGCCAATGGTGGCGATTATCAGACTCGTGTCTTTCTGCAAGGCGGAAATAACACAAGCCAATGTAAAACAGTAATACTCCCTGACGCAACAAATGGGGAGATGAAGGTACGGGGGGATGGGGAGGAAAGGAAAAATTATAATTTTTGCCACTATTCCATTTAGAAACTATCTCCCCATCTACCTCTTGCTGCCAAAATTGTAAACTTTGCTGAAAATTTGTCCTTGCTTCGTTGATGCGATCGCTAATATAATTATCTAACCCAAAAACAAAATCCAAATCCGCCTGCAAATTGGGTTCTAAGGTAATACCGCGACTATTTAAATCCCGAATAGCACAGGAAAACTCATCCCTATCACCATACCAAAATTGTTTTCCCCCACCCATTTTCAGGGAAACAACAGGGATTTTCGCCTCTGAAGTAGGGGCAGTGCTACCCTTAAGGATATTCCCAAATAGGGCATCCGTCTCCTCTTGCAGAAATTGCAATAAATCCTCAGCCGTCATTTCAAAACGGATGGGAGTCGCCGCCCAACTAGCAAAATCTGGAGCTAAACGCCGCAATTGACCCAATACCCGGTCATTTACCCACAAAACCATTGGAAACGGGTGATGCTTACGAAATTCATCCCGCACCTGATTAATGGTACTCAGCAAGTCATCCAGAGCATCCACCGACTCCAAACCCAATACCATCAAAGCAGAAGGTTGCTGATTATTCAGCCGCACATGGATAGTATTGTAGAGACTTCTTACATGACGGGGGACATTCACCTGTTGGATATGGTGGTTAAGTAAATACTCGGACTGCAATTGTTGTAAAACTTGCCTTCGCAAACAATGGTAATTACAACGCACCAACACCAGGGAAAATTGACCATCAGAAAAAGCGATCGCCCGTGACAAACTCTTTAAAGCACGCTGGTTATGCTCTACAATACTTTCTGTTGAGCCTTGTGTAGCCATGATTGGAATTTCTCTGTTTCTGCCAGAAATGGATTGACGGAAAACCAAGTTCCCTGATGATCCCAGTACTCAAACACGAACAAACTCCGCAGGAGAATTTGGTATTCGATATCACCCCTCACCTTTTGTTGTTGAACAACTTGAAAGATTAATTCCCATTCGTCATCAGTAATTGCCTTCACCCGATAATCCCGGTGTTCTCGAATCACCCGTTCCAAAAAACGGCGTTCAAATGGCGGATCTTGCTCCCGCAGGCAGTCAAATAGCAAACCTAAAAAGCTGCGTACATGACCCCCACTAATCAGGCATAACCTGTCTAAAGTCTCCACACTATCAAACACCTCTGTAATTAAATCTAACCTGTTTTCGGGATTAATGTCAGGGAAAGCCCTCGCCATGAGCATTTGTCGCATTAATTCCAATCCCTGGTCATACACCGCTCCAGAACGCAACCGCACCGGAATCATGGGCAATACCTTGGGAGCCACCCCACCCCCCAAACGATGTTGTAATTCCGCACTATCATTAGAAAAAGTTAAAGATAGGGGAATAGTGTAAACAACATGACAATTGAGCTTGCGTAATTGCTCCCCCCGATCTATAAACAAATAATCAGGTAGCGATCGCCCAGAAGGTAGGGTTCTAATCCCCACCCGGTCCAAATTATCCACAATCACCACCAACCCCTTCTTACCCCTGGCTTTTAGCTCTGTTTTTGCCCTAGCCAATAGCTCCTGATTAATGGACTTTAAAAGATTCTCTGTCCTTGGCTCTAAATAATCCCGGAACCGTCGCCGTAATTGCACACTTTCTTTGGTTTTCGCCGTAATTTTGGCAATGCCCACCGACAATTCTGCCCCCACATCCACATCCAGGGGTGTTTGCAAAAAATCCTTAATTTCTGTAAACAAATTCTTAAAATAGCCAGGATGTAAACTAATTTGCATCGCCTCCAAACTTTCGCTTACCTGTCCTGCGATCGCTAAGAAAATATCCGTCACATCCACATCCACCATTTCTAACACATGGGTGGACTCAAAGTAAACCACATGGAATTGCTTCTGTTCTAACTCCGCCTGTAACCGTAACAATTCCGTAGACTTGCCACAGCCAATATGCCCCGTAAACAACTGACAAGTGGGCGTTTCCGGTGATATGCGGGAAATAGTGCGTTGCAGAGCCTCAATCATTTTACCACCCCGCACCGAAGCAAAATCAATATAATATCGGCGATCAGTAGCATTTCCCATGATTAAAGGTCTGCTCGGATTACAAGCTTGATAAAATCTTTCTAAATTTAAGAGCATAGCTAATCCACCTCATGGGGGGAAATTTGCAGATTAACAATAAATCAATAACTATATTGTTATTAATGTATTTTTATCAGGATTATGAATTTGTATACTTCATTTCAAATACAGAATAACCCAGTATATCTCCGGACATTTTTCTACTAGTACTTCATTGCATTAGTTATGATAAGTAAACAATTGTAGTGGGAGCGTCTCGCTCCCTGCTGTCAGAAGCAAGCGGGTTGTCCGGTCCGCACTACAATCAACTATCAAAATTAATGAAAAAGACCACTAGTACTTCACCACATTAGTTCTGAAGGGTAAAAAATGTAGTGGGAGCGTCTCGCTCCCTGCTGTAAGGAAACGGGATTTCTGGGTAAATAAATAAAGAAAAATCTCCCCGACTTGTTGAACAATTCGGGGAGATGGACACATCAAGGATTACACATCAATTAGGGATACCTTTGTGTATTTTTACCCATATTTGATTTATTTGAAAATGGCTGTAGATTATCATATTTTTGGATATGACTATCTATTATTCAGAAAACATACAGTTACAATTCAACAACAAAATCATAAGGAACACGCGGTATGCGGGAAATCCAGTCTTTTTAAAGCTGGGAGGGAAGCGACACGGGTGGTTTTAACCACCGTGTGCTTCGGTGTATTTGGTGGATGGTTAGTCCGCTCAATGGTAAAGTTAGCTAAGTCCCAAAGGGACACGCTTCGCGAACGATAATGTTTATGGTCGGTACTTTCCCAACAACACTGGCTTAACTCAGTTACACCTGTTTAATTGCTGGGTTACAGAGCAAGGAACTAGCTACGCATTCCTTGGTGTGAACTTAAACGCTTACCATAAACGTAGGAAAT
>JASJCJ010000038.1:0-37500 GCA_030066045.1 Calothrix sp. MO_167.B12 | reverse complement strand
CTAGGGAATCAATTAGAAAATCCCATTTCTGACAAAACATTTAAATATTTCACTACAACAATACAATCTTTAGAGAAGAACATTAATCAAACAAGAAGCAAAGATTCTCCCATACCAAGCTCTTTAAATTCAGAAGAAGATCCTTTTACTTTGGCAGTCAGGATTGCTAACATAACTTCTGATAAAGGCAAAACTGCTAAAACAACTACTCAATGGTTAGAATTAGCTGCTAATTGGCAAAGAGCATCTTATTTGATGAGTTTAGTGCCACCCAGTCACAGTCGCTACCCAGAAGCTCAAATCCGGATTAAGTTGTACAAGAAGTATAGTGAGGCAGCACAAAAAGAAGCCGATAAAAATTCTGATTCTTAGTAATGAAAGCGGCTCCAAACATCAATAATGATCGAGTTAATGCCCAAATTAAAATTACATCTCCACCAGAACAAAAGTTAATATGTAGAGACACCATGAAATAGCATCTCTACAAGTAGTTGGTAACGAATGTCAATTAAACACTCATCTCTAACATCCTTTGAATCGGATGTAATGCTGCTAACCGGGTATCCTCAGTCATGGTAATTTCTGGAGTCCGGTTCTTCATAGCTAAATACAGCTTTTCTAAAGTATTCAACCGCATAAATGGACACTCATTACAATTGCAATTATTCGTTGGCGGTGCAGGGATAAAAGTTTTATCTGGTGCAGCCTTTTGCATTTGGTGAATAATTCCTGGCTCTGTGGCAACAATAAATTCCTGTGCCGAACTTTGTTGACAGTACTTGAGTAAAGCCGCCGTCGAACCGATGTAATTGGCATGAAATAATACATGCTCTTCACACTCCGGATGGGCAATTACCTCAGCCTCTGGATGGGTAATTTTTAACTGTATAATCTTCTTCTCAGAAAAAGTTTCATGGACAATACAGCTACCTTGCCACAGTAACATTTCCCGCCCAGTTTGTTGCATAACATACCGTCCTAAATTGCGGTCTGGAGCGAAAATGATAGGTTGTTCTGCTGGTATTTGCTGGATAATCTTCACCGCATTGGAACTGGTGCAAATGATGTCGCTCATAGCTTTAATTTCAGCAGAGCAGTTGATATAAGAAACCACCAAATGCTCTGGGTGAGTGGCTTTAAAGGCTGCAAATTCTGCTGGCGGACAACTATCTGCTAGAGAGCAGCCAGCATCCAAGTCTGGTAACAGTACCAATTTGTCAGGATTAAGAATCTTTGCCGTTTCTGCCATGAAGTGAACCCCAGCAAAGACAATTACATCGGCATTCGTGTTTGCCGCTGCTTTTGCCAATTGCAGCGAATCTCCAATAAAGTCAGCAATATCTTGAATATCTGGCTCTTGATAGTAATGGGCTAGGATCACCGCATTGAGTTCTTTTTTCAAAGCCTCAATAGCTACAAATAAATCCAGTGGTAATGCACCCACTTGGGCATTGTCTCGTTGAGCAAGTGCAGTGGTAAACACAATTAGGAGTCGTTTTTTATAATTTGGTTGTGTAATTAATTATAGTAGATTTTACCAAAAATAGATATAGCGACCGCTAAATTATTTATGAAAAGTGGGTAAAGATAATTTCCTCTATCTACACTTGAGTAATGAAAAATCCTATTAAACCAATAGTATTGCTATGGAGAATACTGATGAAGATAATTTGTGCCAAATGTCTATGATTTTCATATCCTGGAAGTAGACGGCTTTTGAAACAGGCATGACCAGTCAAAAAACTTTATTAAGAACCCTCAAAATAGCTGTAGTTGGCGATATTCACGACCAATGGGAAGAGGATGATGGCATAGCATTGAAGCACCTGGGTGTTGACCTAGTGCTGTTTGTGGGAGACTTTGGGAACGAGTCGGTGGAAGTGGTAAGAGCGATCGCATCTTTGGATATTCCCAAAGCGGCGGTAATGGGCAATCACGATGCTTGGTACACTGCTACGGAGTGGGGACGGAGGAAGTGTCCCTATGACCGTACACAGGAAGACTGGGTGCAGCAACAGCTAGACTTGCTGGGTGAAGCTCATGTTGGTTACGGTAAGTTGGATTTACCCGCTTTTAATTTAACTGTGGTGGGGGGTCGTCCCTTTAGTTGGGGAGGACCGGAATGGAAATTTGCTGACATTTGCCGAGAACGATATGGGGTGAATAATCTGGAAGAATCTGCTGCTCGTATCTCAGCGGAAGCCAAAAAAGCTACTTATGAGACAGTAATTTTTCTAGGTCATAATGGACCTTCTGGATTAGGCGATCGCGCGGAAGATCCCTGTGGTAAGGATTGGCATCCCATAGGCGGTGACTATGGCGATCCAGATTTAGCAGAGGCAATTTCCCAAAGTCTGACAGCTGGTAAAATAATTCCTTTAGTAACTTTTGGTCATATGCATCATACGTTACGGCATACCAAAAAAGTGCTACGGAAGCGAGTATTTAAGAGTCCAGAAGGGACAATCTACTTAAATGCCGCCAGTGTGCCTAGGATTAAAGAGAACGGCAGCGAGAAACAGCGTACCTTTGCGATCGTTTCCTTAGAGGAGGGGATAATTTCACAAATAGCCCAAGTCTGGGTTGGTAACGGTTTCAGCGTTGTATCTGAGGAAATTTTGTACCAACAATCCCATCCCCTAGTGCAAACTGCGTAGATTATGGGTTATATTATGTAATTGGTCAGCCTTTTTGCTGACAGCTGATGGTTAAAAGCCAGCAGCTTTTTTGGAGAGGTGGCAGAGTGGTCGAATGCGCTCGACTTGAAATCGAGTGATGTGAAAGCATCCGTGGGTTCGAATCCCACCCTCTCCGTTGAAAGATGATTAAATAAAAATTGAGCGATGCTCCCAAAGGGCGATCGCTTTTCCTTAGATTAAGCTTGATCAACTCAAATTTTAGAACTTTTTCCCCGTTCTCTAGCTCTTTGCACAGGCTTATTACTTGCATCCTGGGCAATTGTTTCCCAATCAGCTTGCTCTAATACCGCATCCAGCACATCCGAAATGTTACAACGCTGTTCGTATGCTATTCGTCTGAGAATATCATGATGTTCGGGCTGGATGTATACGGGCTTTCTTTGTGTTTGTGCCATTTGCCCTGTTGAAGGTGAATAGTTTCCTTGAGTATATCTTAAGCTAAATAGCTATGTTGACAATTGGCTAATTAGCTAATTTAATAATTATTATATGGTTGAACCATGCCAGACTATGCATAAACAATTAGATTTGTTTGAACTGCCTTATATAGAGCCAAAGGTTCAAGCACTAAATAAAACCACAACAACCGTGATTGAGTTATTTGCCGGGGCTGGTGGTTTAGCATTGGGGCTAGAAAAAGCTGGGTTGGTAGCCAAAGCATTGATTGAAATTGACAAAGATGCCGTGGCAACGCTTAAACACAATCGCCCGCAATGGAATGTAATTCATGGCGATGTTTCCCAAATTTCTTTTGAGGGCATGAGTGCAGATGTTGTCACAGGGGGATTCCCTTGTTTTGTTTCAGGAACTCAGGTACTAACTAATTCTGGGTATAAAGAAATTGAATTAGTAGATTTTGAGGATTTGCTGTTTACCCATACTGGTAGGTTTAGACCCATACTCAATATTCAAAGAAAGAACTTCTCAGGAAATATCTACCGCTTAAAAGTAATGTATCTTGGAGAAGAGATTAGCTGTACGCCAGAACATCCATTTTTTGCACTTGAAAGAAAAAGAGTCTGGAATAATTCTGTGAGAAAATATGAATTTATATTGTCTAATCCTAGATGGGTTAATGCAGCTAATTTAACACAAAATCATTATGTAGGAATTAAAGTCAACGAAGAATCTGTCTTACCCTGCTTCAGCTTTTTGCTCAAGCAGAATTCTGACACTGCTATTGAAGTATCTCCTGATTTTAGCGACAAAAACGTATGGTTCTTAATGGGATACTTTTTAGGTGATGGTTGGATTGAGGATACCCTTAAGCCTGATGGTAGACCTACTTATAAAATTAGATTTGCAGTTGCAGACAAAAATAGAGAGGTTATTCTTCCGAAACTTCAAGCTGTTTTACCGCTAACGTCTAAACAGTGTAGAACGGGAGCTAGTGAAAAGTTTGGTTGTTCTAATGCTATGTGGTATCACCTACTAAAATCTTTTGGTAAGTATGCACAAGGTAAAAAGATTCCAGAGTGGGTACAAAATGCTCCTAAGGAATATCTGGAGGAGTTCTTAGATGGGTTTATAGCGGCTGACGGATGCACAAATTCAATTACATCTGTTTCTTATAACGTCGTAGCTGGAATTCAGCGTTTGTTTTTGAAGTTAGGCAAAAGTACACATATATTTATTTCTCATCAGCCTGGAGAAAAAATTATAGAGGGAAGGCTTGTCAAAACAAAGAAAACATATATGCTTCGAGGCTTTAACTCTGGCAATCATGCGGTCATTTTTAAAGATGGATATGCCTGGTTTAAGATTAAACAAGTAAATGTATTACCTGTGGAAAATCAAGAAGTTTTCAACTTTGAAGTAGCTGATGATAACTCCTATTGTGTGCAACAGGTTCTAGTTCACAATTGCCAAGCATTCAGTTATGCAGGTAAAGGTTTAGGATTTGAAGATATTCGTGGTACTTTATTTTATGAATTTGCCCGTTGTGTAAAACAGGTACAACCTAAACTATTTTTGGCTGAAAATGTCAGAGGTTTAATCAGCCATCAACAAGGAATAACCCTCAAAACAGTTTTATCTGTTTTAGAATCTCTTGGTTATAACGTTCAGTATCGTTTACTGAATGCGGTTAATTATGATGTCCCACAAAAACGAGAAAGAGTAATAATTGTCGGGACTCGTGCCGATATTTGCTTTCAGTATCCCGCACCTTCTCCTCAGATTTTGACATTAAGAGATGCTTTAAAAAATGTTCCAGCTTCTGAGGGTATGAAATATAGTCCTAAAAGGGCTAAAGTTTTAGAACTGGTTCCACCAGGGGGTTGTTGGCGAGATTTACCTGAAGATGTTCAGAAAAGCTACATGATGAAAAGCTACTATCTCACAGGTGGGCGTACTGGTATGGCACGGCGTATTTCCTGGGATGAGCCATGTCTAACCCTCACAACCTCACCTTCACAAAAGCAAACAGAACGCTGTCATCCAGACGAAACTAGACCTTTTACAGTTAGAGAGTATGCCCGGATTCAAAGTTTTCCTGATGAATGGGAATTTTTAGGTGGAATCGGTTCTAAGTATAAGCAAATTGGGAATGCAGTACCTGTAAATTTTGCTTATCATTTGGGGCGAGCAATAGTTGACGTTAAATAGTTTTTATTTTTCTATATCTAGATTGTTATCTAGGATAATTTTTTGGTAATTATATGAACCTATCCCACTAATAATATTTTTGCTGAAAAGCCCAAATATTGTTAAAGATAAAAACGAAAAATCAAGCCTTTCAGGAAAATTTTCCTCCAGCAAATAAGCATTTTTAGAATAGTGGGATAGGTTCATGAATAAAGCCCTTCAATATTTATAAATCAAGGGCGGTTATTTTCAGGAAATTAAACTAATGCAATCTAGCTTAAAAAGTAGCAGTTCGAGTCAACCATTTTTAGAAATTAATGGTAGACCAGGTGTAGTTTTGGGAAATTTTATTGTTCCAGCTAGTGGGAGATCAAAAATAAAAATTATAGTAGTTGGTGACCTGATAAAAACTAATATTAATTTAGCTTATGGTTTAGAAAAAAAAGAAATTTTCACACCCATTTCGGAGGTTCAATCAATAGAAATAGCAGAAGGTCGTCTGTGGTGGTTACTTGGTTTAGGCATCTTCACTTTATTTGCTTACTTTATCGGAATCATTTTTATAATTCTCTTTTTTATAATTAAGCAGCGTTGGGTTATTATTTACACGTCGAGCGTGAGTCTAATTTTATTTCATAAAAAAACAGAAAGTGTTGAACAGTTCAGACAGACAGTTTTAAAGATTAGGCGTCAAATCAACACTCTGGCAATTCCTAAAACGAACGGGGCACATCCACCATTACCAAACAAAGCTAGAACATCTGTATCAAAAGGTAATTATCATCAATCATAACAATTATTATTTCTCTGGCATTTGTTTAAGGCTGAATGTAGTCCCGATAAACAACTTTTTTAACTGCGAAAATATAAGTCAAATAACTCTAGGACTTACGCAACTGGCATATTTTTTCTGTAGGGTGCGTGACGTTGCGAGAATATTTGAACGTAGCAATCAGACTTGTAACATCACGCACCAATTACCGATTGTGACAATTGCGTAAGTCCTGAACTCATAAAGATTTTAATTACTTATTTATCGAACACTTTCAGTAATAGATACAACATATATACATATTGAGGTAGAGAATATTTACTTAAATAAATAGTTGATTATTAGTCTTATCTATCCGTATATATTCACTGTTAGACACCATATACTCAGTGCTAGATTGGCTTTATTAAAAATACTGTTAAAAAATTTAATAGAAAGGCTGAAAATGACTGTTGGAATGGAAGAACAGGGAAGCAAATTTATTACCACCGAGCCTCTACAAGCTGGTACTGAGGAGAGGGAACAGAAGGTTTGGGATGCTATTCGTAGTGCTTTTGCAGACAGAAGCTGTATCGGTTACTGGCGTTATCCAATTTTTTCCCAGGTTGGAGAAGTACGCAAAGAGCCTGATATCTTGATTGCAGACCGGGAATTTGGTTTAGTGGTCATTGAGGTGATGCCAGTTACCATTGAGCAAATTGACACTATCAATGATGAAAATTGGCAACTGCAAAACTTTCAGACTCCAGCAGCTAACCCCAATGAAAACGCAGCCCATCAATTGCGAGCATTGATTGCATATGCCGATAGGGAACCGGCAATTTGGCGTAAAATTACAGGTAGAGCCATCGTTGCATTACCTCTGATTACCCAAGAACAATGGCAACAAAAAGGTTTTGACCAATTACCTAATTCCTCTAATATCATTTTTCAAGACCAGTTGGGTAACGCTGGCTTGTTAGAAACAATACAACAAATCTCTCCCCTAGTTCCCGGAGAAAACTTAGAAGATAAAGACTGGGAATTACTCCTGTCTGTGATTAGTGGAACTCCAGTACTACGCAAACCGAACCGTGCTAAAGTCTCCACCACAGGTAAAAGCCGCGCCAATATCATAGATGCTTTGCGCCAAAGCCTGTATGACATCGATTTACAGCAAGAACATATTGGTAAAGAAATTCCTCCTGGTCCCCAGCGAATTCGTGGGATTGCAGGCTCTGGGAAAACCGTACTGCTATGTCAAAAAGCAGCGCATATGCACCTCAAGCATCCAGATTGGGATATTGCTTTAGTGTTTTTCACCCGTTCTCTATACGATTTAATGATTGGTTTATTGGATCGATGGATACGCCGTTTTAGTGGTGGCGAACTACATTATGACCCAGAAACAAACCAGAAATTGCGCGTATTTCATGCTTGGGGTGCAAAAGAACAACCGGGTTTATACGGAACAATTTGCGACTGCCACGGTAAAAGACGGGGAACTCTCAATGATACCAATGAAAGACAGCCCAAACAGGGATTAATAGACTTAAGCAAGCGGCTATTGGAAGAGATTGAAATTGAGCCGATGTTTGATGCAATCTTGATTGATGAAGGTCAGGATTTGGTGTCAGAAGAGGATTTAAAGTACCAGGATAAGCAAGCGATATATTGGATGGCTTATCAAGCTTTGCGCCCTGTAAGCGAGGATAAACCCCAAGAGAGACGCTTAATTTGGGTTTATGATGAAGCTCAAAGCCTGGATAATTTAGTAGTACCCAAAGCAAAAGAAGTATTTGGGGAGGAGTTAAGTAATTTACTATCCAAACAACCCCAATATCCAGGAGGTATCAAGCGTTCGGAAGTCATGCGTCATTGTTACCGCACCCCTGGACCAATTATCACCGCAGCACACGCCATTGGCATGGGTTTACTACGTCCAGAGGGAATGGTTTCTGGTATTACTAATAAGAAAGATTGGAACAAAATTGGCTATGAAGTCCAGGGGGACTTTCGCCAAGTGGGTAAATCAATTACTATACAGCGTCCCCCAGAATATTCCCCGAATCCAATTCCTGAACTTTGGGGCGAACCAGTCTTAGAATTTAACACCTATAGTTCTCGCCAAGAAGAGTTTAAAGCTTTGGCAGAGAATATTATGCATAACATTGTTGATGATGGGTTAAACCCTAGTCGAGATATTTTAGTGCTGGTTTTGGGTGCTAACTCCGAAGCAATGGAATTAGAAATGGAAGTTGCTAGGTTTTTGATGGATGGGGAAATAGATATTTATATTCCCACAGCTTTGAGTATAAATGATTTACATCCTAAATATCCCGATCGCAATCCCAATAAATTCTGGCATGATGGCGGTGTTACAGTTTCCCGGATTACTCGTGCTAAGGGACATGAAGCTGATATGGTTTATATTGTAGGTTGCGATCGCATTGCCCGTAATGAGGGTGATGTTAGTTTCCGTAACCAGTTGTTTGTGGCTTTAACTAGGGCACGGGGTTGGGCTAGTTTAACTGGTGTGGGTAATTATCCCATGTACGAGGAAATACGGAAAGTGATGGCGAGTGGTGATACTTTTACTTTTACCTATAAGCGTCAGCCGAAGCGCGATATTGGCGATGGTGAAGAGGTTTAGGGAATTTTGATTGACTTCTCACGCAAAGGCGCATTAGACACGGAGTGGCTTCCTGCAAGGTAGACGCAAAGCTGTTCTTTGCGCTTTTGTGTTTTATCGATTAATTAAGCAATCATTAGTTGCATATTGATTACGTATACTTATTAATACTCACATAACAATATATATCTTCAGGAGAAAGAATAGTATCTAAAATATGGCAATTATTCTTGCATTGTAACAATAGCACTGCACACTTTTTTGCCTGGCCATTTTTTATTTTCCATATTTTACTCCGTAAAATAACATTTAGCTCTCTAAGTGTTATTTCGTAGATAAAATAGTAAAATCAGGAAAAATATTACATAGAGAAAAATACTAGGATTGAGAAAATCAAAGCACGAGATTTCATTCTTGTTCTAACAGCCTTGGACTAAGTTATTGTAAATTCTGACATGATGGCGGTGTAATCATAAATCTTCTTCAGTTAAATCAGCAATTTTCATTAATGCTTTTAAAGTTCCAACTTTTAAATCCTTATTTTTATGTACGGGAATTGAAAGTATTTTATTAAAATCAGGATTTTGGTAGATGTGATGACTGCCTGTAATTCTCTGCAAAATCCAGCCTCGCTGCTCGATAATTTTACATAATTGTTTCCCGGAGATTGATTTCATACCGCAATCTCAACGATTTGAGCATTTGATTCAAGCGAGTGAGTATTATTTGCAACTTCTAGCCATCCTTCAATTGCATCTTTTAAATTTGCTAATACTTCCTCCATTGTGTCACCCTCAGTTATGCAACCAGGAAGTGCTGGAACTTCTGCCCAAAAACCACCTTCCTCTGCCAGATGAATAATTGCTTTGATTTTCATCAGTTTTTATGTTTATTCTTAATACTCAATTATTTTAACGCTCCTTAAACCTTTGCCTATAATACTATTTTGGATTTTAGATTGTGCAAGAGCTACTGTATAAGCTTTTCAGACTGCCATCTGTCGCAATCATTTTTACCAACGGATTGTTTCTTTTTCAAATTGGTATAAGTTGTTGTTGTCAAAAATACTATTAACTGCTCATTACTCTAGGATGCAAGCTCTTCGCGCCCCAACTAAATCCTCTAGGGCGCAAGCATTGCGCCCCTACAAACTCCTAACTTTGTTCGGATGATTTGTTTCTCGCTCGTTCTGCACGGGCTTCTGCCGAACTCATCAACTCATCCATATTTTCTAGCATTTCTCCAGGGAAATTTTCCAACACCCTGGTAGAAAGAGCAATCCTACCTTTACCCTCATCTAAGTCTATAATTACAGCTTTCAAAGGCTGGCCAATTTGAAACACCTGTTCCAAATTTTCAATAAACTTTTGGCTAATCTGCTTGATGTGGAGTAAGGCACTCATGCCTTCAATATCTACAAATACCCCAAAAGGTTTAATCCCACTTACCTTGCCTGACACCAACTGACCAATTTCTAACAAACTGAAACTTGCGGAACGAGTAGCCAATCGTTGAGAAAGTATCAGTTTTTTGGTGCTGCGGTTAACTTCCAAAAAGCCCACGGTGAGAGTTTGCCCAATTAACCCTTCTAAATTATCCCTCTCTATCAGGTGCGATCGGGGAATAAATCCCCGCAACCCTTGAACGTTAATAGTTACACCACCTTTATTCACCCCAGTCACCCGAACTGCTACTGTTTGGGAATCTTCCTGCATCTGCCCTAATTTTTCCCAAATGTGTTGAATTTCTAACTGTCGCCGGGAAAGGGTAACTTGCCCTTCTGCATCCTGTTCCCGGATAATTAAAAAGTCTAACTCTTCATCTAGAGGCAATACTTCAGATATATCAGTTACAGTCCTCAAAGAAGCCTCGTCACGGGGGATAAAAGCTGATGATTTGCCACCAATATCCACATACGCACCATCAGGATCTAATTGGAATACCTTACCTCTAACTACCTCTCCTTTCTGAAAATGGTAGTCGTGCTGTTCTAGGGCTTTGGCAAAGTCGTCCATGCTAAAGGACGAATTGTCTGTTTGAGAGATGTTCGCTTCGGAATTCATGATGTTTGAATATATATTTTTATGTTAGAGGTATTGACAAAATAGATATTTGTTCAACCTCTATGGTAGTCCCCACCCTGTAGGGATGAAATGGGTATGTTTGGATATTGGCAGAGAATTTCCAATATTTAATCACTCAAGGGGAAATAAAAAGAAAAATTTTTAACCTTGTCCTTGAGACAAATTTCCAGGTGAAAATGCTGCCTCTGGGATTATTGGTATAAATTCTCCGTTCTCCTTGCTTTTCAGTATCTTAACCTCAGATCAAAATATAGCCTTAAGATGCCTGTAATTGGGTAAATAATTGTTTTACCTGTTCCCAAGCATCAGCAGTGGCTACTGGATTATAGCTGGCACGATGATCGCAAAAAAATCCGTGGTCAGCTCCATCGTAGCGAAACACGCGGTGGGGAATATTGTATTTTTTTAACTCTGCCTCAATTTGGTTAACTTCCTCTGCTGGAATGCTGGCATCTTCCATGCCAAAAAAGGCGTAGAGAGTGCCTTGAATGTCTGGGGTACGGGTAATGGTGGCAGCCCCTCCTCCAGGGGTATTGGTGGCAATCCCAGCCCCATAAAAGGAGGCAGCAGCTTTCATATCTGGTAGGGTAGCAGCAAGATATGTTACATGACCGCCAAAGCAAAAACCGATACAACCAAAACCATTTTTACTTACCTGGGGTAGGGTTTTGAGGTAATCGATTGCAACTTGAATATCCCTTAATAACTCCGACGCTTTGGTTCGTGCCTTGTATTCTTTGCCAATTTCAATATCTTTGGCAGTGTAACCAGTTTCAAAACCAGGAGCTAGACGCTGGTATAATGCTGGTGCGATCGCTACATAACCTTGACGAGCAATCTTTTCTGTAACTTCACGAATGTGAGCATTGACACCAAAGATTTCCTGTAATACAACTATGCCGGGATAAATACCTGGAGCAGTTGGTCTGGCTAAATAGGCATCTATTGTCACATCAGTTTGCGAAAGTTTAACTGTTGTGGTGTCGATGGCTAGTTCTGTCATAATAGTTATTTACTTATACCGTGTAATTATTTTAGATATAACTATGCCAGTATCTCAAAGTAACTGTATACTGTCTATCCACCGTAAATTAATTATGAATGTGGGGAAATGAGTAATTGTCAAAATCAACATTCACGGTATAAATAAAATATCTAACAGGTAGCAGATGCAGCTGGTCATACACTGCTAATAGCACTTAGGAGTTTTGGTGATGCTTCAATTCCGTATTCAACCAGATAGTGAAATTCCTTCTTCAACCCAGCTGTTTAATCAAATTCGGTTTGCCATCGCTTCTCGGCAGTATCCACCCGGA
This sequence comes from Calothrix sp. MO_167.B12, assembly GCA_030066045.1. Lineage (GTDB taxonomy): Bacteria > Cyanobacteriota > Cyanobacteriia > Cyanobacteriales > Nostocaceae > Calothrix_A. The sequence goes on along the minus strand of JASJCJ010000038.1, from coordinate 25,432 downwards.
TATAAGTTGCCAAGTACGCGGGCACTAGCCATGCAGACGGGGTTGCATCGTAATACAATTAGTAAGGTTTATCGCCAGTTAGAGGACGAAGGCTTTGTGGAAAGTCTTGCTGGTTCGGGAATTTATGTCCGCGCCCAAGGGCATGAGGGTGGTAGTAGTAGCCTACAATCCCCCATTTTCCAGAAGTATCCCGAAGCATATAAAATAGTCCAACAGGCAATTGATGAATTACTTTCCCAAGGTTGTTCTCTCAATCAGGCGCGAGAAATATTTTTAGCAGAAATTGACTGGCGTTTGCGCTGTAGTGCCAGAGTCCTGGTAGCGGTACCAGCAACCGATATGGGAGCTGGGGAGTTAATGATTTATGAGTTGGAAGAATCTTTGCAAATTCCCATCCAACTAGTAGCTATGGAAGAATTAGCTGCTGTTCTAGATCAAACCAGTTCTGCAACAGTAGTCACTAGTAGATATTTTATCGGAGAAGTGGAACCGATCGCTGCTCCTCGGGCAGTAAGGGTAATTCCTCTAGATATTTATGATTACGCCAAAGAATTTGATGTAGTTAAAGGTCTTTCCCAAGACAGTTGTATTGGTGTAGCCAGCCTGAGTCCCGGTATTCTCAGAGCTACAGAGGTCATTCTTCACGGTTTGAGGGGAGATGAATTACTTGTGATGACGGCTCAACCAAAAGATACTTACAAGCTACAAGCAATTGTGAAGCGGGCGCAGGTGATTTTTTGTACCGATCCATCAAGCTTTGCTGCCGTACAAGCAGCTGTACACAATGCCCTAGAAGATATTATCCGCCCACCAAAGCTAATTCGCTGTGAAAATTATATTGGCACTAAATCAATTAACCTACTCAAACGAGAACTTGGTTTGGGCTAGTACAAGATGGCAACTCTGGGGCGCACAGGAATTCAAGCTTGGGGAGATATAGCACTACGCGCAAGTAATAAGTGAGCCATTGCGGTGGACGGTGAGTCCAGTGCTGCGGGAGGGTTTCCCTCACCAGGCAACTGGTGCTCGCATAGCGTGCGCGGAGCGCGTAACCTGAAAGGGTTCCCCGACTTGAAGCCACTGCCGTCAAATGGCGTATAGCCCTAGCCTGCGGCAAGCCGCTGAGTCGCAAGGCGACACGCTGCGCGGTAAGCGTAAGTCCTACGGACGACCTTGCGGTACGCGTTAGCGTGCGCCTTGCGCTTAGCTATGCCGTAGGCTTTACGCGTCTACGGGCATACCCTACGGGAAGCAAGCTACAAGAAAGGCGTAGCCTCTCCGTTTGGCTTTGCCGTGCCCGGAGGGCTTAGGAGATACTCCGAAGGAGTAATAAGGGCATCCTGCCCGTTCTTTATCATTAGCAGGCAAGATGCCTGCACTACAAAATATTTTGGGATATTTTTTTAAGTGGAAGTCCCTAACCAAGAATCCTCCAGGATTTATCTGTGGGGGATAACCTCAATCAGATACAAAATCCTCTACAAGTTGGCAGTATGTTACGGCATCTTCTAACATCGGAAAATGACCCGTTTGAGGAACCACAACAAACTGTATTCCCTTATTTAAGGATGCTGCCTGCTGCCCCATGTTAGCTGGAATAATCCGGTCAAATTCTCCTGCAATCAAGAGAGTTGGCACCTTTAATTGAGCAAACTCCTGGGGCATCAACTCAGCTTGGGCTTTGCTGACGGAAGTAAAAATAGTACCTAAAGCAGCATCATAATCGGCACAGAGAAAATCTTGTAAAAAAGCCTTGCGTTCACTAGCAGGTATGGAGCGATGCAAGAACCTTGCCATAAACATCCGATCAACAAAGGGTATTTTATCTAGCCATTGGGGACGAAATTTCACAACATAGCTACCAAATTTATGAAAGGCGGCAAATGACTTTTCGTCGTACTCAAAAACACCACTACAAGTGAGTATTGCTCGCTCAACTTGCTCTGGATAACGGTTGAGAAATAAGGTAGCAATAGAAGCACCCATAGAATGAGCACAGATGTAAACCCGCTCAATTTGCAAACTATTGATTAATGCTGCTAAATCATAAGTATATGCATCTAGCTCATAAGTTAAATCCAATACGTTTTCACTGTCAATGTCTGAGGTGGGTTTCCCTTGAGAGCGTCCAAAACCCCTCATATCGTAAAGCAAGCAGTCAAATTTTGGTGATAAAACCTTAGCTGTGCTTTCCCAATATCTAGCAGAACCAGCCCAGCCGTGAATAAACACCATCACAGACTTTTTCACATCAGTAGATGGTGTTGTAATCCACTCGTAGTAGTGCTGAACGCCGCGAACTTGAATGTGGGGCATTTATCAAAATTCATTCATATGAACTACCTACGCACTCTGCTTTGGCTACGTGCAAGGTTTCTAACGTCTCATCTGGTAAACTGACCGTTGGAGTCCGATTATTACCATCCACGACTGATAACTGTTAGCGCAGCACAAGAGTGCAGTAGGCTAACTGAAATGACCAATAACTATCAAGCTGACTCTGGTTTTGGTAAGGAAGAAGGATGCATAATTAATTCGGCAGTAGAACGTTTTTCTACCATTTCCTGAGTTACAGTACAACTCGACACATCCTTACGGGATGGCAACTCATACATTACATCCAGCATTAGTTCTTCTACAATACCCCGCAAAGCCCTAGCACCTGTTTTCCGACGATAGGCTTCTTGAGCGATCGCTCGTAATGCTTCCTGTTTAAATTCTAGTTCCACATTGTCCATATTCAACAGTTTTTGGTACTGTTTCACTAAAGCACTGCGAGGCTTAGTTAAAATCGCCATCAGTGCCTCTTCATCCAGAGGATCTAGCACCGCTACCATTGGTATACGTCCAATAAATTCTGGGATCATACCAAATTTCACTAAGTCCCCCGGCTCTAAATAGCGCAGGGTATCAGCGGTTCGTTTTTCTTTCGATTGTACTTCCCCTGGTTGAACAAAACCAATGGACTTTTTACCTACTCTTTGATCCACGACTTTGTCCAATCCCACAAAAGCACCACCACAAATAAATAGGATATTGCTAGTGTCAATTTGGATACAATCTTGATAGGGATGTTTACGTCCTCCTTGGGGCGGTACATTAGCAACTGTACCTTCCAACATTTTCAGCAATGCCTGCTGCACCCCTTCCCCAGAAACATCCCTGGTAATGGAAGGGTTTTCGCTCTTACGGGCAATTTTATCGATCTCATCGATATAAATAATCCCCCGTTGCGCCTCTTCCACATCCAAATCTGCCACCTGCAACAGCCGCAGTAGGATATTTTCCACATCTTCCCCTACATATCCAGCTTCTGTAAGGGTAGTAGCATCAGCCACCGCAAAGGGTACATCCAGAATTTTTGCTAAAGTTTGTGCCAGTAGAGTTTTTCCACAACCAGTAGGACCGATCAGCAAAATATTTGCTTTTTGCAGTTCTACCGCATCATCCGTATCTTTGCCATTACCGCTTGCAGATTGAATTAATGATAGTCGCTTGTAATGGTTGTAAACAGCAACTGACAGAACTTTCTTGGCTTCATCCTGCCCTATAACGTGTTCGTCCAGATACTTTTTGATCTCCCTGGGTTTGGGAATTTGATTCAATGAAAGACTAGCAGAACGAGTACGACGCTTTTGAGGAGGCTCTGATTGTGCTGCCGGTTGGGTTGTGGCAGTACTGGTGTCGAGCAACTCTTCATCGAGGATTTCATTACATAAGTCTACACATTCATCACAAATGTAGACTCCCGGTCCAGCGATGAGCTTCCGTACCTGTTCTTGGGACTTGCCGCAAAATGAACATTTCAAATGGGAGTCGTACTTAGCCATACCAGCCTCTTATTTATAGAACGGAGACGTTTTCCCCAGCACTGGGTAAATCTTGCCTGGAGGAGATAACTTGGTCAATCAAGCCATAGTTTTTAGCTTCATCTGCCGACATGAAAAAATCTCGCTCTGTGTCGGCGGCAATTTTTTCTAATGGTTGACCAGTATGATGAGCTAGTAACTGATTCAACTTCGCTTTGTGGTAAAGAATTTCTTTGGCTTGTATCTCAATATCAACGGCTTGACCTTGGGCACCACCAAGGGGTTGGTGAATCATAATCCGAGAATCAGGGAGAGACATTCGCTTACCTTTAGTGCCTGCTGTCAGTAAGAACGCCCCCATACTAGCAGCTAATCCAAAGCAAATGGTGACAACATCAGGGCGTATTTGTTGAATTGTATCATAAATTGCCATTCCCGCTGTAACTGAACCCCCAGGGGAGTTAATGTACAGTTGAATGTCTTTTTCTGAATCTTCTGCGTCTAGAAATAGTAGTTGGGCGACTACGGAGTTGGAAATGTTGTCGTCAATGGGTGTACCCAAAAAAATAATCCGCTCTCTCAACAGGCGGGAGTAAATGTCGAAAGCTCTCTCTCCCATCCCAGATTGCTCTACCACGGTGGGTACGATATTGGTTGTGCTGGCAAGGGAATTAATTTCTAATCGACTCAAGCTGTACACTGGGTGATTTCCCGACTGCGATCTAAGCATAAAACGTAGTGTTTAACAAACAATACAACAAATGTAAAGTAAGGGGGTTGCTGTCACTAAAGACAATAACTTTTGTAACTATGTATTAACCATTGTGACTCATCTCAATTGCTCTATAGTTTAACCTGACCAATGAGGGCAGTACATAAATAGTGCTAGGAAATAAGTGCAAATTTATTCACCCTTTTAAGGTAACTCTAAATTAAAAGTTTGACAAAGTTGTCAGCCATCGTTAGGTTGCTCCCTCTGCTAGTTGTCAAGCTTCCTAGTCGCCGATGGCCAACTTGTGCCGTTTTATTCTGTCGTTGATTCTGTGGCTGCTGTTTCCTCCGAGTCAACTTCTGTTTCCGTTGCGGCGGTATCATCTGCTTCATTCAAAGAGCCTTCCGGAACCAGTTCCACGGATGAATTTGCCAAGAGCCAATCCATGATTTTCTCTGTCAAGATTTCGTTTTCTACCACTTCTTGGAGTCTATCGCCATCGATCTCTTCCTCTGTATATTCTGACTTGAGTTCGGCGATGCGGGCATTTATTTCTTCTTCGTCAGCTTCTAGGGACTCTCGTGTGCCAATTTCCCGCAATGCGAGCGATCGCTTGAGGCGTTCTAGTGCTTCTTCACGGGAACGCTCCCTTAACTGGGGGATAATCTCTTTGGTAAATAATTGTTTTACATCTAATCCCTGCTGAGATAACTTAATGGCGGTTTGAGTCAACATGGTGTCGATTTCTTGGTCAACCATGGTGGCGGGTAAATCGACCTCCACATGGTTAATCAACTCCTTTAACAGAGCTTCTTGCTGATTGGACTTGGTTTTTTCTTCGGCTTCTTTCTGGAACCGCTCGGTGAGGGAATCTCTCAACTCCTGCAGGGTATCAAACTCGCTGACTTCTTTGGCAAAGTCATCATCTAATTCTGGTAATTCTTTTTCTTTGAGTTCTTTGAGGGTGACTGTAAACAAAGCTGGTTTTCCTGCCAAATTCTCATCGGCATAGGGATCGGGGAATTGAGCAGAAATTTCTTTGGTTTCTTCTGGATTCATACCCACTATCCCTGTGATAAAGCCAGGGATAAATTTATCTTCTTGTAAGTCAACTTGAAAATCTTTAGCTTCTCCACCGGGAATTGGTTCTGGCTCTGCATCTGGGTCATCACCTTCAGCTTTTGCCAGTACCCCTTTAAAATCCATAATTGCCACATCACCGAGTTGTGCGGGTCGTCCTTCAACGGGGATGAGAGTTGACATTTGTTGGCGTTCTTGGTCTAAAACGCTATCAACTTTTTCTGGGTTGTATTTGACTTCTTCGGCTTTGACTGACAAGCCGGTATATTGCAATAGATTTACCTCTGGGGTTACGTCCACAGCAGCCGAGAATGTGAATGGTTTCCCTGGTTCGTAATTCTGGATTAATTCGTCAAAGTCCGAACGTAATTGTGGCTGACCGATCGCCTTGATATCTGCTTGTTTAATTGCTTTCTCAATCCCATCTTGCAGTAATTCTTCCAATGCAGCAGCTTTAACTCTAGTTGTCCCCAAACGCTGTATTAGTATCGGTCGAGGAACCTTACCCCTGCGAAACCCAGGAATGTTCACAGATGTAGCTAACTTTTTGATCACCTGCTCGTAAGTTTGTTTGGTTGTTTCTGGCGCGATTTCTATTTCCAGACCAACTTGGCTGGCGGGAAGTTTTTCCTGGGTAACTTTCATAACTCGTACTCTGTTTCCTAATATGTCCTAATTTTGAATACAAAAATTGTGAATGGGTCTAAGGGGGAATATTTTGGGGTCTTTAAGGGTAATCTTTCCCTGTAACCTACGGCGAACCCCTCCGTGGCTTCCTTTGTCGATTGAATTTATCTTTGGTTTGTGTTTGCAGGTGAATCCCGTGATATCCTGGTTTACAAATGACATAACTCCTATTCGACAAGCTATTACCTCGGTTATGGCTGGATTTTATCCGAGCTGTGAATTGATCTGGACATCATAGTATAAACCTTCCAGGCAATATCCTTGGCAATCTGCATTAATAACTTAAACTTAAATCATATGATATTGCTAAATTATTTTGTTGCATGAGCAAAATTTGTTGTATAATGTATAATTTAAATCTGCCTATAAATTATTAATGAGAATGAAGTTGTTGTAGATTAAAACATTATGAAATGGCTGGTAGCCAACAATAAAAAAATACTGTTGTCAAAGGTAGAGTGCTGATGAAAATTAAATAACGTAACTGAACCCTAATAAATCAGGGAGTAAAAATTTGTTTTCACCTCTAGTAGTGTGATTAATCACATGAGTGTTTCTAAATTTAACAAAGCAATAAACTGCCTTTATTGACAAATACTCTTAAATATTTATATTTAACTTAAAATAATAAATATTCACATTTTTATTTTTATTATTGATTGGTAATTTGACCTGAGTTGATAAATTACAAGTTAGATAAGGAGGGAGACAGTGTGTCTAGAAGCTATCGCGTAGCTATTTTGGGGGCAACGGGTGCTGTGGGCAAAGAGTTGCTGGAATTATTAGCCAGCCGAGAATTTCCCATTGCGGATTTAAAATTATTAGCATCCAGCCGGAGTGCGGGGCAGCAACTATGCTTTCAAGGGGAGAATATTCTTGTAGAAGCAGTGAGCGATCGCTCCTTTGAGAACGTGGACTTGGTATTAGCAAGTGCTGGTGGTTCCACATCCAAAGCCTGGGCAGCTACAGCTGTAGAGAAAGGTGCAATTGTGATTGATAACTCCAGTGCCTTTCGTATGTCCCCAGAAGTACCATTAGTGGTTCCAGAGGTGAATCCAGATGCAGTTACCCAACACCAAGGCATTATTGCCAATCCTAACTGCACGACTATTTTAATGGCTTTGGCGGTATGGCCATTGCACCAAGTGCAACCAGTCAAGCGGATTGTAGCGGCAACTTATCAATCTGCCAGTGGTGCAGGGGCAAAAGCAATGGCAGAAGTGAAAGTGCAAGCACAAGAGATTTTATCAGGGAAAGAGCCAACCACAGAAGTATTTCCCTATCCCCTAGCTTTCAATTTGTTTCCTCACAATTCCCCATTGAATGATTTGGGTTACTGTGAAGAAGAAATGAAAATGGTGAATGAGACTCGTAAAATCTTTGGGGATCAAGACATGAGAATTTCTGCTACTTGTGTACGGGTTCCCGTACTGCGAGCCCATTCAGAAGCCATTAACCTAGAGTTTGATGCCCCCTTTGCTCCAGCAAAAGCAAGGGAGATTTTAAACCAAGCACCGGGTGTTAAATTAGTAGAAGATTGGCAAGCAAATCATTTCCCCATGCCAATTGCAGCTAGTGGTGAGGATGACATTTTAGTAGGGAGAATTCGTCAAGATATTTCCCATCCTTGTGGCTTAGAACTCTGGTTGTGCGGAGACCAAATCCGTAAAGGGGCAGCATTAAATGCAGTGCAAATAGCCGAACTTTTAGCAGAAAAAAGCTTATTAACGGGAGCATCATTATCAGTTTCTAGCTGAGAAAAACTAAATGTATTTGACAAGTGTCTCAGAATCAATAATTGAAATCCGAAAAAATAATGTCAATGGGAGTATTGCCCTTGGAAAAAATTTATAAAATAGGATATTACAGTAAGATACCCCCAAGAGCGACAAACAACAAAGAGGGTAATTTAGGAGTGAAACCAGGGTGGTAGATTTTGGTAGAGTTTTAACCGCAATGATTACGCCGTTTACAGCAGACGGTAGTGTTGACTATGATGTAGCTGCCAAGTTAGCAGCACATCTAGTGGATAATGGCACAGATACATTGGTAATTTGCGGTACAACAGGGGAGTCGCCCACCCTGAGCTGGGACGAAGAGTACCAACTGTTTCAGGTGGTGTTAGAAGCGATCGCCAAAAAAGGTAAAGTAATAGCAGGGTGTGGATCTAACTCCACCAAAGAAGCTATTGCTGCAACACAAAAGGCAGCTAAAATAGGAGTACATGGTGCCTTGCAAGTGGTTCCTTATTACAATAAACCACCGCAAGCCGGACTGTACCAGCACTTCCAAGCCATAGCCCAAGCATCTCCAGAATTACCATTGTTGTTATACAATATCCCTGGTCGCACTGGGCAAAATCTCCAGGTAGATACAACGGCTCGGTTAGCAGAGGTGGAAAATATTGTTGGAATCAAGGAAGCCAGTGGCAATTTAGACCAAGTGAGTGCTGTTCGTCGCTTGACACCGAAAGAATTTCAGATTTACTCTGGTGATGATTCCTTGACACTCCCCATGTTAGCAACTGGGGCGAAGGGAGTAGTCAGTGTAGCTTCTCATCTGGTAGGGAACCAACTACAGCAGATGATTCAAGCTTTTAGTGAGGGGCAAACTCAGCTAGCAACGGCTATTCATCTTCAACTTTTCCCTTTATTTAAAGCATTATTCGCAACTACAAACCCAATTCCAGTTAAGAAGGCATTAGAACTTCAAGGCTGGAAAGTAGGTTCAACTCGTCCACCACTATGCGAAATACCACCTGCACTCGCTCAAGAATTAGAGGCTGTATTAAAAGAAATAAATTTAGTTTAGACAGTAAGTGTTTGCTGGTAGCAACTAATTCTTTGTATATACGAAAAATTGAGTAGTTGTATCAAATCGCAGATCAAGAATTTGTGTTTCCATTCATACATTTACTATGAATTTTTGAGTGTAAATTTCATTAAATTACTCAATTAAACATCTGATTATAAATCGGCTGTTCTTAGACTTGCTTTATCAAAATAGCTTGTCCTAACTAGTGCTATTTAGAGTACTCATTTTCAACCTTATTAACTACAGAAAATAACCCCAGGAACAAATGGCTAAAAAAGAAACTAACTCTGCCCTCAAAATTATTCCTTTGGGCGGATTACATGAAATTGGTAAAAATACTTGTGTTTTCGAGTATGACGACGAAATTCTTCTGTTAGATGCAGGATTAGCTTTTCCTACAGATGGCATGCATGGTGTGAATATTGTGCTACCTGATGCCACCTATCTCCGGGAAAATCGCCATAAAATTAAAGGCATGATTGTCACCCACGGTCATGAAGACCATATTGGTGGCATTGCCTTTCATCTCAAACAATTTGACATTCCTGTAATTTACGGACCCAGACTCGCAATGGCGATGCTAGAAGGGAAATTGGAAGAAGCAGGAGTACGCGATCGCACTAAACTGAATACAGTCATGCCTCGGGACATAGTCCGCATTGGTAAATCTTTCGTGATTGAATATATGCGGAATACTCACTCTATGGCTGACAGTTTTAGTGTAGCTATTTTTACACCTTTAGGGGTAGTTATCCACACAGGGGATTTTAAATTTGACCACACCCCGGTGGATGGCGAACATTTTGACCTGCAAAGACTGGCAGAACATGGAGAGAAAGGTGTACTTTGCTTGATGAGTGACTCCACCAATGCCGAAGTGCCTGGATTTACTCCCTCCGAGCGTTCTGTATATCCCAATTTGGACCGGGTTTTTCGCCAAAGCACTGGAAGGATGTTTATTACCACCTTTGCTTCCAGTGTGCATCGGATTAATATGATTTTGCAACTGGCACAGAAACACAATCGTGTCGTTTCCATTGTGGGGCGTTCCATGTTGAATCTCATCGCCCATGCTCGTAATCTTGGTTATATCAAATGCGATGACAATTTACTCAAACCCCTACATGTGGTGAGGAACTTACCCGATGAGAATGTGTTAATTCTCACTACAGGTTCTCAGGGTGAGTCAATGGCGGCACTATCGAGGATTTCCAGGAAAGAACACCCCCATATTAAGATCCGGGAGGGAGATACGGTAGTATTCTCAGCCAATCCCATTCCAGGAAATACCATTGCAGTCGTCAACACCATTGATCGGTTGATCATGCAGGGAGCAAAAGTAATTTACGGACGCAATCAAGGTATCCACGTTTCCGGACATGGTTGTCAGGAAGACCAAAAATTAATGATCGCCTTAACTCGCCCTAAATTCTTCTTACCCGTCCACGGCGAACACCGGATGCTAGTAAAGCATTCCGAAACCGCCCAAAGCATGGGCATTCCTGCCGAAAACATGGTGATAATTGATAATGGTGATGTAGTTGAACTCACTGAAGAATCTATTCGCGTAGCTGGAAAAGTACCATCTGGAATTGAACTGGTGGATACATCTAGTTCGGGTATGGTGAGTGCGAAAGTGCTACAAGAAAGACAAAAGATGGCAAATGAAGGTATTGTCACCGTCGCCGCAGCCATCGATTGGAGTGGTAAATTGTTAGCAAAACCAGAAATTCACCTGCGGGGTGTTGTTACCAGTATTGAGCACTCCCTACTGCAAAAATTAGTAAAACAAAGAATTGAAGAAACCCTCAGTTTCCGTTGGTCAGAATTTGCTCAACCTAGTGAAAATGGCAAAAACGAAGTTGACTGGGGTGGATTGCAAGGAATTTTAGAAAGGGAGTTAATGCGCTTCCTGAAACGAGAACTGCAATGTCAACCAACTGTGACATTATTGATGCAAACTCCAGAAGCACCTCCAGTGAAAGTTTCTGACGGTAGAAGAAGACGCACCCGTACTGCGGCTCAAGTAGCATCGTAATCGCCAGAACAAATAAGCTAGTGGTCTGTCCCATAAATTCTGAAGGGTAAAAAATGTAGTGGGAGCGTCTCGCTCCCTACTGTAAGGATGTTGTTGGCGAATCAGGGGTATCACCCTCTTGGGAGTGGGGGAGTGGGGGCAGAAAAAACCCAGCCCAAATTATGACAGTAATCCCCAGCTTTTAGCATAATCAGGGGTCATACCTACTATTCGCCAACAGTATCCTGTAAGGAAGCGGGCTGTCCGGCCCGCACTACAATAAACTATCAAAATTAATGGGGCAAAGCACTAGTTAAGAGTTTCGGGGTGGATAGTTTTAACTATCCACTTTTTTTTGGCGCGAACGAGGGTAAACGCAACAACGGCTACTTACTCCCAGCCATTCAGCCTTTACCGAAATATTGGGGTCTAAAGCCCTGTGTTTTGAGGCAGAATGTTTTTGGGACGGGGTTTGAATCCCGGTCACAAAAACAAACTTATTACTTATTACTTATTACTTAATTCAAACTCTACCCTGTGGCAATAGCCGCGCTCAAGGAGAAGGCAAAACACCCATGTAGTAGGAATGAGAAGAAAGCATGGGATCAAGAGAGAGGAAACTTTTCAGACTCGCTATGTACCAGTATTTGCTGCTACTTCTAGAATTTGGTATAAAAAATTTACAAAAAATGTTGCAGTATGTTACAATACTCTCTATCCGATGGTAGATATAAATTAAAATAATATCTATCTTAGGATAGATGCCTTGAAGAAAAGTTTAAATACTTCAAGATATGAACAAGATATTGATATTACTGTTTCGCTCTCTGAAAGAATGCGGTTATCCTGACGTGGTAAGCAAAAACTTCTGACCCAAGTAGCTACTGAGAACAATGAGATTCGATCTCTGTCAGAAAAAGAATTTTCCGGGCAAGGTAATTGCCATGTTGTAGATATTCATCGGATAGATGAATACCCTCACTCAAATAGAGGAGTAAAGTATGAAGGTATTACGCAATACCAAATCAAAAATATTTTTTGCTAGCTGGGTATGGACACATGAAACAGAAGCTAGCAACACCACAGTCAACTCACTCCACCCTCCATCTCCTACACTTCTAGATCAAATACTGAAACCCTTGCGACAGTTGGTAGAAAATATTCAAGTACGTGATCGCCAGTTAGCACGCCGTCTGTGTCAATTGATTCCCGCACAGTGTCCTTTTGAGCGTGACATACAATTATTTGGTAAGACTTTGTTTCACATTCCCCCCATGTGTAAGCTCAACCCACTTTATGAACAGGTTGTTGGTTTACGTTTCCGCGCTTTATGCTATCTAGCAGATGAGTGTGGAGAGGACGTGACACAGTATTGTTAGTTTTTAATTGATAATTAGTTGGTAATTGGTTTTTATTAGGACTTAGGTAGAAACACTGGTTTTCTGCCTAAGTCCTGATTTTTTCAGATCCCTTTAATTGTGGCTGGGATTCATCCATAATGAAGTTTGCAATGTTTTCACTTCCCAGCAGATGACTCGTGCAACCAGCAATTTTCGCCTGCAAACTTTGGGGATGTATAGTTTACTAGCAGGAATTTCCCTAGGAATGCTATTTCCCCTACTGTGGTTGTTAGGTACTTCCTTAAAGTCGCCAACGGAAAATATCTTCCAATCCCCACCGCAGTTATTACCTAGTGAACCTACCTTGGAGAATTTTGTCAAAGTTTGGCAAACTCTCCCTTTTGCCCAATATCTGTTGAACAGTACCTTGGTAGCATTATTGGTGGTGGGCTTGAATTTAATCTTATGTGCTTTAGCTGCCTACCCTTTAGCTAGACTGTCATTTATAGGACGGGATTGGATTTTTATCGCCATCGTCTCCACGATTATGATCCCCTTTCAAATCGTGATGATTCCCCTATATATTCTCACGGTGCAGTTGGGGTTGACTAATACGTACTGGGGAATAATTTTTCCTAATCTGGCGAATGCTTTTGGAATTTTTCTGTTACGACAAGCATTCATGGGAGTTCCCAAAGAAATGGAAGAAGCAGCGAGGATGGATGGCTGTTCGGAATTGGGTTTGTGGTGGCACATTATGTTACCAGCAATTCGCCCTGCATTAGTTACTTTAGCAATCTTTGTATTTATTGGTTCTTGGAGTGATTTTCTTTGGCCGTTAATAGTAATTCAAGATGAAAAATTGTACACTCTTCCTCTAGGTGTATCCAAGTTAGTAGGTACTTTTTCCTTGGATTGGCGTTTAGTGGCGGCTGGCTCCGTAATTTCTATTGTCCCTGTATTGTTAGTATTTCTAGCTTTACAACGGTATATTGTGCCGACGGAAACTGGTAGTGGGGTTAAAGGTTAATTAGTTGTCAGGGTAGTGCGATCACTCTACCCTATTTGTTGTTAATTATACTAATTATTTCATTTATTTTTCATTGTTACAAATTGTTCTGCTTTATATTTAACTACTAGTTAATTCAGTCCAATAGCGTTCGTAAAGCTCTTCAATTTTTCCTAAAGGAGTAATTCGATCGCATTTATTTATAATGGACTGGGGTGGGAATAAGGTAGTATTATTTTGTACTTGTTTGGGTAATAGGTCAAAACCTGCTTGGTTAGGAGTTGCAATCCCTAAGCGATCGCTCATTTTCGCTCCTACTTCTGGTTGTAACATAAAATTGATCCAAGCATAAGCACCATCAGGGTTAGCAGAGGTTGTAGGGATAGCAATTGTATCAGTCCACAGGGAAGAACCACTCTTGGGAATCACATATTTGAGCTTGGGGTTTTCCTTGGCAATTGTCACCGCATCTCCGGAATAACACATAGCTATGAGCAAGTCCCCTGTTAAAATTTGATTACGCCATGCATCTGTATCAAAAGCCGCGATCGCACTTTTGAGTTCCTTTAATTTTTCATAGGCTTGTTTGACAGCATTGGCATCTTGGGAATTATAGGAGTAACCCAACATTTTTAATACGCCTCCCATCACTTCCCGGATATCATTGAGCAATGTCATCCGTTTATTTAGAAGTTCTTTATTTTGCCAAAGATAATCCCAATCATCTGGTGGTGTTTTGAGAATTTCTGAATTGTAAATAAAACCCGTGGTACCCCAGGTAAAAGGAATACTATATTGATTTTTGGGGTCATAGGTAGGATTTTTAAACTGAGGAAATAAATTATTTAAACCCCTAATTTTTTCATGGTTTATCTGTTTTAATAAACCCAATTTTGCCATCTTTTGTACCATGTAGTCAGATGGATAAAGAATACTGTAACTTCCTCCCCCTCCTGCTCTTATTTTAGCCAACATAAACTCATTGGAATCATATACATCTGCCAAAACTTTGATTCCAGTTTGTGTAGTAAAGTTTTTAATTAATTGTTGATCGCTATATTGATTCCAGGTATAAATATCAAGGCGATCGCGAGCACCTTGAACCCTAGAAGTTGTTCTTACATCAGCTAATTTCCAACCACAACTATTTAAAGATAAGCCAGTAATTGCTGCTAATCCCTGTAAAAATTTCCTTCTATCTATCATATAATTTTAGATTTTAGATTTTAGATTTTAAATTGTTATACATCACCTCATCACTCTTTCACTCCATCCCTCTTTCCCTCCTTCCCTCCTTCCCTCCTTCACTCCTTCCCTCCTTCCCTCCTTCCCTCCTTCCCTCCATCACTCCTCCCCCCTGGGTAGAGCTAAAGCATCAATTTCTGACCACCAGGCATAAATGGGAGTTTCAGCATCGGGTAAACTACCAAAAGTATTGGGTTGCAAAACAGATATCTTCATACCCTTTGGCAATTCCACCACATAGTTAACGTGGGTACCTAAATACATCACATTTACCAAACAACCTTCAAAACAATTGTGTTGAACACTAGGCTTGTAGAGAGAAAGCTGGATGTTTTCTGGACGAATGCTCACCACAACTTTGTCCTGCAATTCAGTAGGTGTATTGTTTCGACGATTAACTACTAATGAGAGTCCTGCCTGGGTGGCAATTTTCACACTTTGACTGTCTCTATCTACCACCTCACCGGGAAATAGGTTGGTATCGCCAATAAAATCAGCTACAAATACTGTTTGGGGTTGATTGTAAATATTACTGGGGGTATCAACTTGGTCAATTTTACCGCAGTTCATTACAGCAATGCGATCGGATAAAGACAGTGCCTCTTCCTGATCGTGAGTCACCATAATAAAGGTCAAACCCAACTCTTTGTGTAAATTTGATAACTCTAACTGCATTTCCTTACGCAGTTTCAAATCTAACGCTCCCAATGGCTCATCTAACAACACCACCGCCGGACGATTGACTAAAGCCCTAGCTAAAGCCACCCTTTGCTGTTGTCCTCCAGAGAGTTGATGGGGAAAACGCGATCGTAATCCTTCCATTCTCACCAGTGCTAAAGCCTCTTGGACTCTAGTTTCAATGTCCTTGCGGCTGATTTTTTGCATTTTCAGTCCAAAGGCAATGTTATGCCACACATTTAGGTGGTTAAATAGGGCATAGCTTTGAAATACTGTGTTTACTGGTCGTCGGTAGGGAGGAACATTGGTCATTGTTTGACCTTGTATAATTACTTTGCCAGCATCCGCCGACTCAAACCCTGCAATTAGCCGTAAAGTGGTGGTTTTACCACAACCAGAGGGTCCTAAAATACTAAAGAACTCCCCCGTTTTGACACCTAAGTCTATCCCATGCACCGCAGGCTCTTGGTGAAAAAATTTAAATACGTTATGCAATTCAACATCAAGGGATGGGAAAGCTACTTGCTCTCCTCGATTGTGGGTGATAATTTGAGGCATAATCAGAGAGTAGACCCGTAATTATACTAAGTTAAGTCCAGGTAGGCGATGTAATCAACTACACAAAAAATTCAAGTCTATTCTAATTCATATAAGATATAGTTTCTCGCTTATTTATACTGAAATGCACGGGTTGCCTGAAAACTGTATCGTATATAGATAATGCTAATTTGATAATTAATTTTTTTCCTATGGTGTCATTACAATCATTTTATTTGGGTAGCAAGAAAGATACTCGTACTGTTGGTCAAGGTGTTCAATCTATATTTTTCATTTTATTTACTCTATTAATTATGGGAGGTATTACCTCCCGTTTAGCATACTTGCAGTTAGTGGAAGGGTCTAAATACCGTAAAAGAGCACAAGCAAATCGGGTGAGGACAATACTTAAACTACCAGAAAGGGGTAATATCTTTGACAAAAATGGCAAGCTATTAGCCACTACTCGTTATCCTCACTCTGTATATGTGTGGCCCATGGCTCATACCAAAGCCACGTGGTCAAAGGTTGGGCCACTACTGTCCCAAATTCTGCAAATTCCCCAGGAAGAGATAGAGGAAAAACTAGAGAAGACTGGTTATAATACCCAAGCTTTAGTGAGGATTGCTCGCAACCTGAGCATAGAACAAGTTACTGCTTTAAAAGAGTATGAAAACGAGCTAAAGGATGTAGAAATTCATACAGAAGCCGTGCGTTATTATCCTCATGGCAAGGATCTTGCCCATGTACTGGGATATACTAGGGAACTCACCGCCGAACAGTTAGCGAAAAAGAAAAAAGAGGGTTATCGACTGGGAGATGTGATCGGTCAAAAGGGTGTAGAAAAGGCGTATGAAAAAACATTACGGGGTGAGTGGGGCGGTCAACAAGTTGAGGTAGATCGTAAGGGTAGACCCATCCGAGTGCTGGGAGAAAAGCAGGCAAAAGCTGGTAAAGATTTGAAGTTAACCCTCAATTTAGATGTACAAAAGGCGGCAGAAAAAGCATTAACTGGGCGTAATGGTGCCATTGTTGCCATAGATCCCAATAATGGCGCCATCCTGGCTATGGTGTCTCATCCCACCTTCGATCCGAATATTTTTTCCAAGCAAAGACCTTCTCCCAAGGAGTTACAAAACGTACTCATGGGTAAAGATTATCCTTTGGTAAATCGCGCCCTCAGTTCCTTTCCACCTGCCAGTACTTTCAAAATTGTCACCACTGCTGCGGGTTTGGAGTCAGGGAAATTTTCCCCTAAAACCATACTGCAAACCTATCCTTCCCTAACTATTGGGGGAGTGACATTTGGAGAGTGGAACCACGCTGGATTTGGTCGGATTGGATTTACTCGAGCAATGGCAATCAGTAGTGATACCTTTTTCTATCAAATTGGTAGGGCAGTAGGAGGAAAAACTTTAATTGATTGGACTCGTAAATTTGGATTCGGTAAACCTACGGGAATTGAGTTGGCAAATGAATCTAAAGGCCTTGTCCCCGACGAGTCATGGAAAAGAAAAAGTTTGAAAATGCCTTGGACAGTGGGTGATTCCATCAATATGTCCATTGGACAGGGAGCATTGCTCAGTACACCCTTACAGGTGGCGGTGATGTTTGCTGTGCCTGCAAATGGAGGCTATTTGGTGAAACCACACTTGTTACATAGTGATCGTCAAGCTAAAAGCGATCGCAAATCGGTGAATTTGAAACCCACAACCATTGAGGTTCTGCGTAAGGGACTAAGAATGGTAGTCACAGAGGGTACGGGTAGAGTACTTGACAAGCCTACAGTTCCTCCCGTCGCTGGTAAAAGCGGTACAGCAGAAGCATGGAAAGAGGTTGGCAAGAGGCGGGTAAAACAAAATCATGCTTGGTTTGGCGCTTATGCTCCAGCTAATAAACCAGAAATTGCGATCGTTGCTTTTGCCGAACATTCTGGTGGTGGTGGTGGTAGTGTCGCTGGTCCTATGGTATTAGAAATTATGGAAACATATTTTCAGAAAAAATATCCCGGTAAGTATAAAAAGCCTGACACTGAGAAGCCAAAAATTAAGAGAAATTAGACGACGGGACTAGATAGAGAAAAATAGTAGTACTTGTAGCGACTGTCTTAATTGTCAAGCGATCGCTTAATTGGTTAGGTTTGGTTTCGTTCAACCCAACCTTGTATCTTCAGAAGAGGTTTTTGCTCTACAAGAGCTAACAAAAAGACAACTTGCAATGATGATTAGAAGATTCACACTTCCATTGGTGTTAACAACTGTGGAATGACTACTGTATCGGGTAAAACCTCTATCCAGACTACTGCCCCACAGGATAAGGGATTATCTGGTTGATACACTATTCGACATGAACCGTTTATCTGGGCTATATGGCAATAGGTTTTTCGATTGCCCTGTCTAACGGTAATTACTGGTTCCAGAGTTTTGTGCTTGCGGTTGTGGTTGATTTGGTGTTTATTGACCTGAATCTTAGTTGTTTTGTGGCAACGCTTTCTTCTCCAAGTGCCCTTGAGACCCCGATGACGCTCTTGCACTTGAGGTATTCCTTTAATTAAGGGAATTTTCCAGACTCTACCTGCTTTTTTTGCTCCTTTAATCCTTTGTTGCTGCAGCAAAACTTTGACTCTAGAGATGGAAATATTTAATAAAAATGCAGCTTCTGTCGTGCCGACAATTTTATTCATGATACTACAATAAAATATATCGCTATATTTCATCTTTTCATCAAATGAGCCAATTAGCCAGTAAGCAGTAGCGTGCGTTATGCTAAAAGCGCTCCGCACGCCCGCCATATTAGCGGATGGCGCCGTACTCTCGTCGGCAGGACACCCTATGTGTTTTAAGCGCGATAAGCCGGAAGCTTGACGCTCCGCGTATCGCAGGCTACGCCAACAAAAATCAAATAGTAATCCTATAGGTTAGGCATCATATTTTGCCCAAAAGGAAAGGGGAAAAGGTAAATTTCCGAAACCAAGAACGTAGTGTTATCAAAAATTAATTATGAATTATGAATTACCCCTGATGTGAATTAAAAACGTCTCTTATCCAATAAGGGTTTTGAGACTTGCCCAAAATCATGATTTTGAAATTATCAACGTAATTACAATGGTTTCAGTACTTAATTCACATTAAACGTGAATTATGAATTATGAATTATTTTCTACGAGTTCAGGTTTAATATTTTTGCCCTTATAGAAAGTTTCTAGGCTTTGGGAATCCCCAACAAATCTCCAATGCCAAGGCTCATAACTAATACCCTGGGAATTATCCTTGGGGAAAGATAACTCAAACCCATAACGAGCAGCATTTCCTTGTAACCACTGAAATGCTCTAGTCTTTTCAAAATTGGTACTAAGATTAGTGGCTGGTACTGCTCCATCACCAATATCTACCGCATAGCCAGTGTGATGTTCGCTGTATTTAGGGGGAGCACTAACGGCAGCCCTTTGAGTCGGTTGTTGATTGCGTTGAGCACTAATTCCAAAAAACAATGTTTCCTGCTCTTTGATGGTGCGGAAGCCAGATATGGGAACCAAAATTACTCCTTGTTCCTTTGCAGCTTTTACCATTGCCTGAAACTTTTCCGCCGCACCTTGCCGCATTCTGATCCGTCCATCCCTGGAAATCCTGACTAATTCTGATTCTGGAGCCTCTGCATATGGCAAATGTCCTAAAACCCCATTGGTATTATCAGATGGGGTTTTTTTCGCCGCAGTCCTATTAGTAGGGTTAGTAGGGGCAGATTGAGAGCCAATATTTGTTTTTGGTGAAGTCAGAGCAAACAAAAAACCACTAATTGTCGCCAGAAAAATAAATCCTGCTATACCTCCCATGAACAATATGGTTGGGCGAACGCGTACCTGGGATGTGGTGACATCAGAAGTATCCCGTAAAGCTGCTGGAATATCGTCACTGGATGCAGCCAGGGAATTTTGTGGTTTTCCAGAAAACTCGGCATTATTCAAGGGTCCACTCCTACTTTTTTGTAATAACCATAACCGATTGTAGTCTGGACGAAAATAAACGCAATACAATGGGTATCATTTCACATCTGGATTTTTGGGTCTAGTTTTGACTGGAAAATAAGCTGTATACAAGCTTCCGGATTTATCCCTGGAGGAAAACAAATGGTCATGTCATTAGACATGGGGTCAATCCAAAATCCAAAATCTAAAATCTAAAATTGAATGACAAATATCCTAGAACTGTACGCTAAATTACTGGTATTAGTCCTGTTAGGATTTTTTTTGGCACGCAAACTACCTGCGATCGCTCCTACCCGTTTGGGGCAGATTCTTTTCTGGGTAGGTGTACCAGTAAGTATTGTATCTTTCTTACGCAGAACTGACCTATCAGGACCAATTTGGATTGCACCTGCGATCGCTCATGCGGCAACTTTGCTGGGAATATTTTTAGCTTGGTTGCTAATTAAGGGGGAAAGTTACTGGACAAATACCACACCTCCCCGACAGACAAGGGGTAGTATGTTCCTGGCAGCAATGGTTGGCAACACGGGTTACATTGGTTATCCCGTCATCCTCACAGTTGCAGGTACAAAATATTTTGCCTGGGCACTGTTTTACAATTTATTGGGTTCCCTCTTTGCTACTTATGGATTAGGTGTAATATTAGCTACTCACTTTGGTCGTAACCATCAAACCCAACAACGGTTTTGGCAAGTAATATTCATCAACCCAGCTTTGTGGAGTTTGGGATTTGGGTTACTGCTTCGACAAGTTCCTTTGCCCAAAGTCGTAGATTTGAGCTTAAATGGATTGGCATGGACTGCTTTAAGTTTATCCTTGGTATTAATAGGAATGCGCTTGAGTCAGCTCAATTCTTGGCATAATTTCCGGCTAGCAGGTATGAGTGTAGGAATCAAAATGTTACTGGTTCCTCTAATTTTAGGTATGGTCTTACCATTATTAGGTTTAACTACTGGTACTATACAGGTAATTGTTCTGCAAATGGCGATGCCACCTGCCTTTTCCACATTATTAATTGCCGAAACTTTTAATCTGGACAAAGATTTGACTGTGACAGCATTAGCACTAGGTACTCTGGCATTTTTATTTACTTTGCCTATTTGGTTGTGGCTGTTTTAAGAGTTGTCAGTTGTTAGTTGTTAGTTGTTAGTTGTTAGTTGTTAGTTGTCGGTTGTCAGTTGTCAGTTGTTAGTTACCAGTTTTATCACTTGGGTTTAAGTCCCTCATCTATGGGTGAACGAAAAAATGTGTGGGATAGGCAGAAAAAGTCAGGACTTACGCAATTGTCACAATCGGTGGTTGGTGCGTGACGTTATAAGTCTTATTGCTACGTTCAAGTATTTTCCCACTATCACGCACCCTACAGAAAAAATATGCCAGTTGCGTAAGTCCTAAAAGTAAGTAATAAGTAATAAGTAATGTCTACACTCCCTCACTCCTACTCTACGAGAAGCCACTTCGTGTCTACACTCCTTCACTCCTTCACTCCATCACTCCCTCCTTCAACTTAGCTGACAGCTCCTTCGGATGCATGAGTTCATATGGTTCAAATGGTTGATGAATCCAAGGATTATCAGATAGATAATCAACATGGTAATCGGGTGCGAAAACGGAGCAGGCTTTATACCAAATGACAGCGGTACGAATTTCTGCAATGGGAGTATGACTATATTGGTGCAGCCAAGGAATAGTTTCCTTGAGTGTCACCCCAGAATCTACCAAGTCATCCACCAGCAGAATCCGCGAACCTAAACACTCTGCGGTCATGGTTAAGTGACGGGCAAATTTTAACTTCCCCCTTTCTTGCTTGCCTGCACCACTGTAAGATGATGTTGCTAAAATTGCTAACGGTTGATTGTATATACGGGAAAGCATATCTCCTACCCGTAGTCCCCCCCTAGCAAGGCAAACAATTTGGTTAAATTCCCAGCCAGATTGATAAATCTGAACTGCCAGTTGTTCAATTTTTTGGCGATAATCTGACCAAGAAATTTTAAGGTCTAGCATAAGGGACATAATCTATGGCTAAGACAGGATGGCAAGCTTTTTATTTTAATATGATGGGCGCAAATAATTATGAGTGGTTCTGCCTCTGATGGCAATTATCAAGACTTTGGTAAAAGTAAAAAACTGAATTTCACCACCAAATTAGCTTATGGTGCGGGGGATTTAGGTCCGGCAATTACTGGCAATATCTCCATCTTTTTTACCTTGGTGTTCCTGACTAATGTGGCTGGGATTTCAGCAGGTTTAGCAGGTAGTGTATTGCTGATTGGGAAAATTTGGGA
The DNA here is from genome assembly GCA_030066045.1 of Calothrix sp. MO_167.B12. GTDB lineage: Bacteria > Cyanobacteriota > Cyanobacteriia > Cyanobacteriales > Nostocaceae > Calothrix_A. The sequence continues at coordinate 3,231 of JASJCJ010000038.1, read as the reverse complement.
TGCGGTGAATGACCCCATTGTGGGGGTACTAACTGATAAAACCAAATCTCGGTGGGGTCGTCGTCTTCCTTGGATGTTTTATGGTGCAGTCCCTTTTGGCATTTTCTTTTTCTTGCTATGGATAGTACCCCCAAATCTCAAGGCTGGGGGCTTGTTTTGGTATTATGTCGCAATTGGGACAATTTCTCAGGTATTTTACACCGTGGTCAATTTGCCATATACGGCAATGACTCCAGAACTAACTCAGGATTATGACGAGCGTACCCAACTCAATAGTTTTCGCTTCGCTTTTTCCATTGGTGGAAGTATTCTCTCGCTGATTTTGGCAAAGGTAATTTTTGATAGTATTGCTAACCGCCAACAACAGTATGTAGTTTTAGCTGGAATCTGTGGAGTTATAGCCGTATTATCCCTATATTGGTGTATTTGGGGAATCCGCGATCGCATTTTGGCTTTTGAAGCAAAACGCTCCCAAGTGGAGGAGCCAGAATCCATACCAGTCCCGGAACAGTTAAAAATTGCCTTCTCTAACCGACCATTTTTATTCGTCATTGGTATTTATCTTTTCTCTTGGTTAGCAGTACAAGTAACGGCGAGTATTATTCCTTACTATGTTGTTAACTGTATGCAGTTGAAGGAATCAGATGTACCCACGGTATTAATTTGTGTCCAAGGAACTGCCCTACTCATGCTGTTTGTCTGGAGTAATTTGAGTCAGCGCATGGGGAAAAAAATCGTCTATTTTATGGGCATGATTTTATGGATTATTGCCCAAATTGGGTTATTTTTCTTACAGCCAAATCAAATGGTATTAATGTATGTAATGGCTGTAATGGCTGGTTGTGGGGTGTCTGTGGCTTATCTGGTTCCTTGGTCTATGATACCGGATGTGATTGAGCTAGACGAGCTGCAAACTGGACAGCGCCGTGAAGGAATTTTTTATGGTTTCATGGTATTGCTGCAAAAATTCGGTTTAGCCTTGGGGTTATTTTTAGTCGGAATAGCATTAGAAACTTCCGGCTTTCGCGAGGCGATACCGGGACAAACTGAGCTACCAGTACAACCAGAATCAGCCCTGATGGCTATCCGGATGGCGATCGCACCTTTGCCCACAATTTGTTTAATTATTGGCTTGTTTTTGAACTATTTTTACCCCATCACCCGGGAGATGCACGCGGAAATTTTGCTCAAGTTGAAGCAGAGGAGGGAAGGAGTTATGGAGTGAGGGAGTGAGGGAGTTATGGAGGGAAGGAGTGTAGACACGAAGTGGCTTCTCGTAGAGTAGGAGGGAAGGAGTGAGGGAGTAGGGGCGGGGTTTCCCCGCCCGGGTTTCCTCGCCCGGATTTCCTCGCCCAGGGCAAGGCATTCACAATCTTTTGGCATGTAGAGTCAAATTAACTGCGCTGTGCCAAGGAAAGCAGAAATAATTCATAATTATCTTTAATATATAAAGTACGGCATGGGCCAGAAAGGTTAGGACATATTGAATGACTGAAATTAAGGGAATATTAATCATAATTAAGCCTCCAGCCTTCTGCCTTCTGCCTCCTGCCTTTTGCTATAAAACAGCCCTGGAAACTAGATGTCATCTTTGAGCTTAAAGGAAATTTCCGCCCAGTTAGAAAGTCCAAAATTAGGCGATCGCATGGTAGCCTTAGCAAATCTTCGTGACGTACCTCCAGAGGACGCTTTACCTTTAATTAAGAAGGTATTGGATGATGAATCCCTACAAGTACGAGCAATGGCAGCATTTGCCCTAGGGTTAAAGCCAACCCCAGAATCCTATGATTTACTGATTCAAATTCTGGAATCAGAACCAGATTATAATGTACGTGCCGATGCTGTGGGAGCATTAGGCTATTTAGGGGATATTCGAGCTTTTGAACCCCTATCCCGACTGTTTTATGAAGATACCAACTGGTTAATTCGCTTCAGTGCGGCGGTATCATTGGGTAATTTACAAGATATCCGTGCCCATAATGTGCTGATTCAAGCTTTGGATAGTAAAGAAGTAGTAATTCAACAAGCAGCGATCGCAGCTTTGGGAGAAATTAAAGATATTGACGCAGTGGAGCATATCCTTCGTTTTGTCCAATCCGATGATTGGTTGGTACGTCAGCGTTTAGCAGAAGCATTAGGCAATCTTCCCAGTCCCAAAACCATCCCCGCTTTAAAATACCTAGAGAAAGATAGCAATCACAATGTTGCTGAAGCTGCCAGAATTTCCCTATCTAGATTAGCCACACCAGATTAATCAACCCAAATCACTCCATCACTCCCTCACTCCCTCACTCCATCACTCCTTCCCTCCTTCCCTCCTTCCCTCCTTCACTCCCTCACTCCTTCCCTCCCTCACTCCTCCCTATTCCTGGTAACTTATAAATGGGATTTGCATAATTAGTTAGTGCCCAATAATTTGTATAGATGAATATTGAAGAATTTTTTGAATTAAGTGCTGGTAAATGGTTTGCCCATCGTACCAATAAAGATTTGGTAGGTAAAACATCAGGAGAAGGGAAGTCAGAAATTATTATTGAGAGCTTACCCACAAATCATCCAGAAGTGATTAAGGTTTGCGAGTATTATCAAACTGACCCAAAAAAGGCTGCTTGCGCTGCCAAGTTTAACTGGAACGATATCACCAGGCTGAATCAAAAAAATACTGGTTCCACAGTGGTAGTTTTAATACCCAATAGTGACAATCCCCAGGAAGGGCTGTTTCTGCATCAAATCCCCGATAACGGCAAACCCTCACCCGGTCGCTATAAAATAGGAGAAGATGAGGCTCTAACCCTGAGTATTGAATCAGAAAATATGTATTCTGAAGAACGATTATGGTTTGCTAGTCCCAATCTACGTATGCGGGTGAGCATCACAAAACACTCTGGCGGTTTCAGTGCTACTTCCTTCACTTCTGAAATTCGTATGGGCGCTGCACCTGCGAGTGCAAAAACTGCCCAGGCAAACCAATCAGCATCAAATTAAATTTCCTGTATAGCACTACAAAATTAGGTTAGGACATCCTTGAGGGCAGCAAACCCATAAGCAGTCCAATGCGTGACTTTTGAATGCATGACTTGCGCGTAGCGCTATATCAAAGCCCTGATGCATCTCAGCAGGCAGCATCCCAAATATTTAGGGCTTGCAGCAAAAAGTCTTTGGGTGAGGGTAGGGAACAGGCAACAGGCAACAGGCAACAGTTTTAGCCCTATTGTTTCTAATTTTTTGAAC
>JASJCJ010000265.1 GCA_030066045.1 Calothrix sp. MO_167.B12 | reverse complement strand
CTTTGAATTAAGTAATAAGTAATAAGTAATAAGTAATAAGTTTGTTTTTGTGACCGGGATTCAAACCCCGTCCCAAAAACATTCTGCCTCAAAAGACAGGGCACCAGACCCCAATATTTCGGTAATCGGTGATCAGTTATTTTGACAAAAAAATGGGACAAATAGATTCTTGTAGAGACGTAGCAATGCTACGCCTCTACCGAAGAATGTGTTGCGATCATTGATAAAATCGGTATTATCACCATACATAAATGCCAGCAGCTATAATTGCAATAGTATTGCAATAGTAATGCCAGCTTGTTTTGTGTATTATCCAAGAATTTTATGTCACAAGACTTTCCGCAGATAATTCCCTCTCCTCAATCAGAAGTGGAGGAAAATTTAGTAGCTCATCAAGTTACCAGAGAATTTTACTATGAAGTGCAGGTGCGTTCAGAATTTCAGCAATATTGCCAGTGGTATTATGCAACTGCGGAGCATCATCGCCAAGAACTAGAGAAAATGCGCGGCGAACTCAACATATTTGCATGGTTTCGCCGCAAATGAGGGATTTTTAACTGTCCCTAGGATAAGATTTCTAATTCATCTTCTCGTAGGTGAGCTTTTAATTTTTTATTAAACTTGACTAAAACTGGCAAATTAGCACTTACAGGTCTACCTTGCCATTGGCTGACAATATTCATTACTTCACCTTCTAAGCCTTTCAGGTCAAAATCTTTACCCCTATGTTCGGGATTATGGTAAACCACTACAGATGTTTTAACACGAACGCGATCGCCAATTTTCATACCCAATTTTACATCTAGTTTTTGTGTTTCTAAAACTGTCTCCACAGCTATCCCTCAATATATTTGCTGGATCTTTATATATGCTGCTTGCAAAGGTGATGTTAGAGCCATAGTTTTTGCAGATGCATGGTATCAAACCTCTCAATTTAGCTAGACAGAAAAGTCAGCCTGGATCGGTTTTGCTCATCAGTGACAATCTGCTTAGGCTGTCTCACACTTCTAAAATGATTCTCCCCTGTACCCTATGTGTAAATAAAATATGATTGGAGCCATATCCTAGGATATTTAGGATATTGGAGGGGTATAACCCAACAAAAGAATCACTAGATACTTTGGCAAGAGTTTTCATCATCCTATCTTCACACAATATTGCCCGTCTTCAAAGTCCTGATTTATAGTTCTATAAATACATTGTTTCCCAAGGTTGATGGGAAATATATTTGTGGAAATGTTTAATTGGCAAAATATCCATTAGTAAGGTTAATACAAAGCAGTGTTGAAACCAGCAAAGACAGTAGAAATTTACCAAAAATCCCCCTCTCCCAAGACCTATGCTGCTGGAGAAGTGATCTTTAAAGCAGAAGAAGTAGGTGAGGTAATGTATGGTGTAATCGAAGGTGAGGTAGATATTTGGGTTAATGATAAAGTTGTAGAGACAATCAGTACTGGTGATGTCTTTGGAGAAGGAGCACTGGTTCATCAAGATCACAAACGAGCTTCCACTGCGATCGCTAAAACGGATTGTCAATTAGGATTTTTAAATCGGGAGCATTTTCTGTTTGCAGTTCAACAAACTCCCATGTTCGCTTTGGAAGTGATGAGAAGCTATTCGGATCGGCTGCGAAGATTGAAATATCTCCTTTAAGAGGAGGAGGGAAGGAGTGAAGGAGTGAAGGAGGGAAGGAGTGAGGAAAAGAAAGAATTAAACTATCAACCATCAACTATCAACTATCAACCATCAACCATCAACCACCAACTAACAACTAACAACCACCAACTAACAACCACCAACCACCAACTAACAACTATCAACCATCACCTCATCATCCCATCACTGAATCGGTATGCTCGGAGGACAGACTTGCCGTACCCTCTGTGGAAGTCGCTGACATTGCCTTTGGAAGGATTGAGGATTGATTTGCCACCAAGCAACTAAACTCAAACCAGTACCCGCTAATAATAGGAATAACAACCCAGTAAATATTGACCATCCCCGTTTACGTTTGGCTGGTTTACTTGCAGTGGGAGTGGGGGCAGTGGTTGACTCAGATGGAGTTGACTCTGGTAGTTCTAAATCTAACAGTGCTTGAGAACTTTCTGTAAAGTTAGATTCAGTTGGTTCTGGGATAGTCGCTAGGGCTTGGGTATCTTGGGTATCCTGTTTTGGTATGTGTACGGGATAATCTGGGGAAACACGACAATGGGTGAGTACCACCGAAATATTGTCATGACCATTTTGCTGATTGGCTAAATCAATCCATTGGCGCACAGCATCTTCTAATAGTCTCTCCCCTGTAAAGATGGGCAGGGCATAATCGCGCCAGGATTTTTCCACCCAGTTATTATCGCTTAACCCATCAGAGCAAAGTAGTAAAATTCCATCTTCTTCTATAATTAACCGTTGGGATGTCGGGTGTAAAAAATCACCTTCTTTAGTTCCCAAGGCTTGAGTTAGGGCAGTAGCATCTTGACGTTGTAGTGCTGGGCGATACAAGCTACGGGCACAACGGACTTCTCGTCCAGTCACGTCATCATCTACTGTAAGTAATTGGCAATAATCAGGAGTAATCCAGTAAGCACGGCTATCACCCACATTTACTAAATAAAGTTCGTGGGCATTTTCTCCGGTGTCAACTTTTTGTGGTATTTGCACTGCCATCACCATAGTTGTACCCATGCGTTGGATACCTTCCCGGTGCTGTTCGTTATTGCTGTTGCTAATTAAGTTATTAACTACCCGCAGACTGGCTTCTATTTGTTGTTGGATTAACTCTGGTGGTTGTATCTCGTCTTGTGATGCTATTTCTTGGAGTAAAGCCTGGATTTGTAACTTGACAGACTGAATTGCCAATTTACTGGCAACTTCCCCCCCTTCATGTCCGCCAATACCATCACAAACAATAGATACCTGTGGTAGTAAAGGATCGTCAATGCGATCGCCGTAAGGCGGCTCCTTCGGAGCATCGCTGTTAGTAGGAAAACAAGCATCTTCATTTTGCATGAGTTCCCTACCAATATCTGTAGCTCCAGATACCTTCAGTGTTAAGGGTAATTGCCCTGCTAGGGTCAGTAATAATTGATTTAATTGAGTAGATATTGCTTGTATATCAATATCTTCAGCTTTCATCTGCTGGATGATATTTTGTAATTCCGATGCGACTTGGGGTTGTGCTTTATTTACCCAAGGTTGCCAACAGTCTGCCAATTGTTGCAGGTGGAGTGGTTCTGAGTGATGTAGTTCTAATAACCTGACGCACCATCCCTGTACCCGGAGATTATCTGCACGTAGTAAACTCTCAGCCACACCTACTTCTGATAAAGGCTGCCATAATTGCAGAATTTGCCAGAGCCAGTAAACCTGTCTAACCGGGGTGGCTTGCTCCCATCCATCTGCGATCGCTGGATAAAGATGACCGCGATCGTCTACGGGTACATTTTCCAACAACAGAATATCATTTGCTGCCGGTTCTGGGGAAGGGACAATTCCATAAACCTGGGGTATATGCAAGCCTTGGGGATACAACTGGAGGTAAGGAACTGCTCTTGGAGGAATTTCTGGGGGAATTTCTGGTAATAATCCTGGTTGAGTCTCGAGCCAAATGTTGGATGTAATTACCTCATATCTGTCGGCAACTTTTTCACCCATTTCCTTGTGATTGTCAGATAAATCCACTGCCCAGAGATAGCGGTAAACTAAAGGTGTTTGACAATTACCACAAACCTTCTCACCAATTGGATTCATTGGTTTTGTGCAGTCTGGATTAATGCAATAGATTACCCGTTGTGTAGAAATCATACAAATGTATATTTAAGTAACAAATTAATGCGTAAATTTCGATTACATCTAGCTGTCAAACTCTGACTAATTGGCATAGACTAAATTTGTGTTCATAGATTTTATAAGTTGTGATTAATACCTTTGAGAATATTAAATAAGAATATTTGGGTTAAATAGGGTGGGAACAGTCAGTTTCTGGCTGTATCTAACCATAGAAATGCATTAGGAACAAATAATTTAGTTTGTAGGACGGCACCATGCCAAGTACTACCTTAGTTTGGCTTGTAGTGGGTGTAGGGCTTTGTTTAATGGAACTATTTCTACCCACAGAGTTTGTCACATTGATGATGGGAATTAGTGCCTTTGTAGTGGCTCTACTATCGGGGGTACTTTTAGGAAAGTTATGGCTGCAAGTATTGGTTTGGCTATTACTATCCGCCGTTTTAGTAGTTTTATCCCGTCGTTTGTTAACACCAAAAAGACGCAGTCCCCAAATTCAGGATGCAATTATAGCGGAAACTTTAACAGAAATACCACCAGGTAAAACTGGGCGGGTACTTTATGAAGGCAATTCTTGGCGGGCACGGTGTGATGATGAGAAATTAGCGATCCTACCCCATGAAACGGTTTATGTAGTCAGGAGACGAGGCACTACATTGATTGTCATGCCAGAAAAGCTTTTACGTTCGTGACATCCTTGCCGACGCTGAAGAAAGGGGGTACAGCGCGGGATTCCAAGAATCATTTCTTGGCTGTATGCCGATGCTCACCTTGCTGGTAGAGCGTGGGACTTATAGCTCAGATAACCCCTGAATAAGTTAAATATATAAATAAAAAAATGAGGTAATTTTATATGGAACAGTTACTAATACTGATTTTAGCCTTGGGTAGTGGTTCTGCCTTGGCTGCTGGTGTGAAAGTAATTAACCAAGGAAATGCCGCTTTGGTGGAACGACTGGGAAGCTATAACAAAAAATTAGAACCAGGCTTGAGTATTATTATTCCAGTTGTAGATAAAATCGTATTTCGGGAAACCATCCGGGAAAAAGTTTTAGACATTCCTCCCCAAAAATGTATTACCCGCGACAATGTGGCAATTACCGCAGATGCAGTGGTTTATTGGCGCATCGTCGATATGGAAAAATCCTATTATAAGGTGGAAAATCTCCAGTCAGCGATGGTGAACTTAGTCCTGACTCAAATTCGTTCAGAAATGGGCAAACTGGAGCTAGACGAGACTTTTACCGCTCGTTCCCAAATTAATGAAATTTTGTTAAGAGAATTGGATATTTCTACAGATCCTTGGGGTGTGAAAGTGACGCGGGTGGAACTGCGGGATATTGTTCCTTCCCAGGCTGTGCAAGAGTCGATGGAGTTGCAGATGTCCGCAGAAAGGCGCAAGCGGGCAGCAATTTTAACTTCCGAAGGGGAACGGGAATCAGCCATAAATACAGCTAGGGGTAAGGCGGAGGCTCAAGTATTAGAAGCAGAAGCCCGCCAAAAAGCCATAATTTTGGCAGCAGAAGGGGAACAAAAAGCGATTGTCCTTAAAGCCCAAGCAGAACGCCAGCAACAGGTTCTCCAGGCTCAAGCTATGGCTGAATCAGCAGAAATTGTGGCTCAACAAATTCAAAATCATCCCACCGCCCACAAAGCTTTAGAAGTTCTACTGACTTTGGGTTATTTGGATATGGGCGCGACTATTGGTAAGAGTGGCAGCAGCAAGGTAATGTTTATGGACCCCCGCACCATCCCAGCTACTTTAGAAGGGATACGTGCCATTGTGGCAAAAGACTCCACTTTTAGGGAGTGAAGGAGGGAAGAGGGAAGGAGTGAAGGAGGGAAGGAGTGAAGGAGTGAAGGAGGGAAGGAGTGAAGGAGGGAAGGAGAGAAGGAGTGAAGGAGAGAAGGAGTGAAGGAGAGAAGGAGGGAAGGAGGGAAAGAGGGTAATTCCTAGATTTATTGTTATGCATTCTCAAAACTGTAAGCTGTTAAGCGTCTAACTTGAAAATAGGGAGTGAAGGAGTTCAGGAGTAGGGGCGGGGTTTCCCCGCCCAGAGTGAAGGCCAGAGTGAAGGGATTATTTTCATGTTTGGTTGTGTACAAACGTTCATAAGGGGCTAACTTGTATACATAAAGCGGGCAGGATGCCCGCACTACAATCACCTGGTTTTTTACTTTATACAATTTAGCTGCATATTAACTTAGACGCGCAGCGTCTACATCCATCACTCCATCACTCCATCACTCCATCACTCCATCACTCCCTCACTCCCTCTGCTGAAGCTGGCATTTCTTACACAGACCAAAAAACTCTAAGGTGTGATAAAAAATTTTAAAGTGGTGGTTATCTTCCAACTGCTCTTCTAATTCATGGGCAGGACATTGATTTATAGTAATGGAAGTCCCACATTGTAAACAGGTAAGGTGGTGTTTATCTTGTTTTGTCAAGCTATAGAGGGCTTCCCCGGTGGCTAATGTCCGCATCTGCACCAAACCTTCTAGTTTTAAAGTTTCCAAAGAACGGTAAACTGTTGCTAAACCCATACTTTGGTTGCGATTACGCAGCTTTACATAAATATCTTGGGCAGAAATGCCTTGTTTAATGGTTTTGAGTAACCTGAGAATCCGCTCTTGGGAACGGGTATGTATAGCTTTCATAAGACAATTATTCTAGGGAATCTTTGATGTTAGAACGCTTGAGCCTGGTTAATTTAACAAATTACTGTAATGACTAGGTAATCTTATTCTCACCCATTTGGAACTGAAATATATAGTATAGCGATCGCCGCGTTCAATAAATGCCTGTGCAAAGGAAATATAGAGCAAAAATTTGGGTAACTCTGCGCCCTTCAGTGTTAGATCCGGCTGGGGTAGCTGTAGAATCGGGACTAGGCCATTTAGGTTACGATAATGTCGAACAGATCAGGATTGGTAAATACATTGAGTTGTTAATCACTACCAGGAATGAAAAGGAAGCTACTAAACAGCTAAATGCCATATGCGACGAAATGCTGGCAAATCCAGTAATTGAAAATTATCGCTTCGATTTGATTGAGGTGGAATCGCAAACTGGAGCGTTCTAAAAAGTCAAAAGCTAAAAGTTAAAAGTTAAAAGAATGAAGTTTGGGGTAGTTGTTTTTCCTGGTTCTAATTGCGATCGCGATGTCGCCTATGTCACTAGAGATGTGATGGGACAACCCACTCGCATGATTTGGCATCAAGATACGGATATTGATGATATTGATGTAATTGTACTTCCTGGTGGTTTTAGCTACGGAGATTATTTACGCTGTGGTGCGATCGCTCGGCTGTCTCCTGTTATGAAACAAGTATTAGAACACGCTAATCAGGGTAAGTTTGTTATCGGTATTTGTAATGGTTTTCAGGTATTAACTGAAGCTAAGTTACTACCGGGTGTGCTAGTGAGGAATCGAGATATGCATTTTATTTGCGATCGCATTCCCCTGACAGTAGAACGGAATGATTTACCTTGGACACAAGCCTATGGGAAGGGCGAGGTAATTACTTTACCAGTTGCCCACGGGGAAGGACAATTTCGTGCCGATGAAAAAACTTTGGCGGAAATTGAAGCAAATAATCAAGTATTATTCCGTTATGCAGGTGAAAATCCCAACGGTTCCCAAAATAACATTGCTGGTATTTGCAACCGTCAAGGTAATGTATTGGGGATGATGCCTCACCCAGAAAGAGCAGCGGATTCTATGCTAGGTGGCACTGATGGTTTGAAGTTATTTCAGGGTGTGTTGGAGTCATTAGCGGCTGTAGCGTAGTCTTGTGCTAATGAGGAAATTTCCAGAATGTAAAAATTTCCGTCTTTGTCTTTGTTCCTTGGTAAGGGATTCCCACCGTTCAATAGTTATCCAAGAAGCATCAGGAGAGCGATTTGCACCGTTAGGTAATTTAAAGCCAGTGGAAGAATCAAAGGCTTTACCAAGGTTATTTTGACGGCTCCAGGGTTGAACTTGATCAGATAATTCAATATTTCGATTACCTGTTTCTCCTCCAGTTGGTGCCATTATTATTAACTCCCCTGATGCTGCGCGTTCAAATCTCCAGTCGCGGTTGTTTTGACATAATTGCCAAAATTGTTCATCACTGAGGTTGATTGTTAATTCTAGATTATTAGGTAAGGTGACGGGAGGTACGTTCATAAACTTCTGCTATATCCTCCGTGGCATTTTCTTAATTTTTCGGTATTAGGAATCGAATTTATCGCCTATATAGTGCTAAGCGCAAGTAATAAGTAATAAGTAATAAGTAATAAGTTTACTGTTCATAGGTTTGGTGCGTTCAAAAATGTCCTAACCTGATTGCGTAGTGCTATATCTCCATGCTAGCTGCCATTTTGCGATCGCACCTTGATAAACTACTTTAATTATGATAAATTTGCTGGCTTAATTGGGCAGTTTTTATCCTTAAATCATACTTTATAATTACCAAAATTAAATATTATTTTTTCAAATTAAAATCAGCACTTATGCGGATGTAGTTTGTTATAAAACATAAATATATTAGGTTTATCACCACGAAAAAAATCGCATTATTAAAACATTTTTTAATACAAAGAAAGGAATAAAAATCATGTCTAAAATTGCAAAATTTTTATTAGCTAGTGCTGTCATTGTTTCTGCTGCTTTACCAGCAAGTGCTGCTACTACAGAATTTACCTTTTTCAGCAAGAAGGCTCACATCTTACCCGAAGGGAAGTGTGAGATGAATTGCGAGTGAGTCGAGTTGCGTGGTTTGATAGCATTTGAGCATAGCGAAAACAAAGAAAACCACAGCGACGAGACGAGCAAAGTATTGATTGAATCATGTTTTTTTGGTAAAATTAAATTGGTCGATGACCCACCCGACTGTATGGAACAGAAAGGCTAACTTCAAAGTAGTAAGACTTGCCGCAGCAACATCAGAGATCGGGGAAAACGCAAATCCTGCTGGCTAGCTATTGCTGTAAATCCAAGATAAGCGTACCGAGAAAAATTAAACTGCCTGTGGAAGACGGGCGACTGCCTGGGTTCTCCCATCGAGGAGATAAAGGTCGCAAGACCAGAGATGCTGTGTAAGACCAGATTAAACACGAGTTTAACGAGGCAACGGCGGATGAGACGGGAAGCCTACTGTGTACACGAAGTGTCACTGTAGGTACTTCACTAAGGCAAAT
>JASJCJ010000264.1 GCA_030066045.1 Calothrix sp. MO_167.B12 | reverse complement strand
CGAGGAGATAAAGGTCGCAAGACCAGAGATGCTGTGTAAGACCAGATTAAACACGAGTTTAACGAGGCAACGGCGGATGAGACGGGAAGCCTACTGTGTACACGAAGTGTCACTGTAGGTACTTCACTAAGGCAAATTCAGATACTTTACTGAATAACTCAAGTGAAGGGCAATTAGTAGCTACAGATGGAGCATATGAATCATATTATGTTTGTATTAATTCAGGTTATTTAAATGTCAGAAATGGACGTGGAGCAATTATTGGAAGAGTCTACAAAGGTCAAAATTTGACAGTAACAGCAAATGCTGGTGGTAGATACCAAATTAACTATGGCCGTGGATACGGATGGGTGAGTGCACGTTATGTCTGCTATGGTGCTTAACTGCTGATTAATTGAACTGTTAGTTAAAAAAAAGGGGAAGTAAGAAGTAATCGGACTAAAATCTGCAATTACTTCCCTTTTGCCATCAAAAAATACTACTTTCCATCAACTATAAAAACGTATTTAATAGAATTACCAATTTCAAGTTATCTCTTAGTTGCTTTAAGCAACTTTGAGGGTTCAATTCCCTTGCTTCTACAAACAGTAAATTTTGCGTTGGGGTAAAATTCCCATTGCAAAACCCAATTCTAAATTCTACATTCTTTTAAGATGTTTCCTTCATGGGAAAATTTTCTCCTCGTAAATAAGAGTCAAAATACTTCTTAAAATATTTGATACTAGTCATGTTTGGTTCATCACACTCATCGGGAGTAAATTCATAAATTGGTAATTTATCTCGCACTAATTTTACTAAATTAGGGTGAATTTCCTCGAATGAATTTACCCTAGCTATAGTAGTTTCAAACCTCATTCTAGCAGGATGTCCATAACCTAATTTCATCCAAGGTAACCAAGGACAATCTCTAGCCCATAAAGCTGGAGGTGCGTCTTTAACACCAGGGCGAGAAAAATGAGATGTGAAATACTCTACTCCCTTAAATTTTTCACCAGGACAATAGTCTTTAAATTTGCGATCGCCTGCTAATGGGTGTGGATATTCTAAAGGAATTTCTATCACTTTGGTAGTATATCCACAACCTTTAGGAATCACTATTTTCTTCTCACTCACCGCACCTTGTACCATACGGTTAGTTATATGCACAATCGGTACTTCTGGAGTATTTTCATTGGGCTGCCAATAATGTAAAATTTCTTGGGTTTCTGGATGACAAAATAAACCTATTTCCCTATTTAACCGATATCCAAATTCCCCATGTTCGGCATCTGATTTGAGTAATATCTTCGTGGCATTCATGCCAACAATAGAAAATAATTTTTCCTTCGGTTTACCTGGTTCTTCTATCCACCAAACTTCTCCTTGCCAGTTGTAGTAAAGTTGTTTACCGTGATTGTCTCGGTAAAATTTGAGGGAGCTAAATTCATACTCATCCGTATAATCTGGCATTGATATCTCCGTGTATTGAATATAATTAATATTTGGGCAGAAAGAACATTATGTTAAGAATGTCTTAAAGCTTGACCAATTAATTCATAATTATTAATTCATAATGCCTCTTACAGAGGAGCTGCGCTCTAAGCGTAAGTCCTACGGACGACCTTGCGGTACGCGCAGCGTGTCCGTTGGCGTAGCCGCCCTGAAAGGGCTAGGACTCAGCTATGCCGTAGGCTTTACGTAATTAATGGTGCAAGCCCCTAAATTTTAGGATTATGAGTCGGCATCATTGGCAATAAAAACCCATCCTATTGCTTACTTTCAATCTTGAGCTAAAAAATTGAGGAATTTGTGAGGCATCCAACAAAGGAAATCGGCTGGCAGCCTTACCAATTCTTCATTCTATTTTTCTAGATTGGGGATGAGTTCTTGACCCTGAGAAACCAGTGACAGTGACTTGAGAGAAGACAATGGCAAAAATGGTTGGTTATCCTCGGTTTGGCGATCGCCCTTTATTTGGGAATTTTCTTTACCTTTTCCGATTTTCTGAACCTTGAATATCCAAAGAATTAATCTTGCCAAGATTCTGCCAGTTTCTTTGACTTCTTCACAAGAATCTCATCTTTTACGTCTACTTTGAAGAGGGAGATAATCTGCCGTATAAGGGGATTAGGTAGAAAATTTCCCTCTAATAATGAGTTAGCCAAATCTGGGTAACAGCATACAGATAACTGATAAGGCGTATTAATACAAAATCAAATTTACACACACTCCTTCAAAGATGAATACGGGTCGATGTTATCCAGGTAAAAAAGAATTATCTCAGAGAGGAATGGCACGCTTGTTAAGCGCGAACTTCTATAGTAAATCGTTTCCAGGCTGAGCATGGAAACACATATAGGGAGGCAGAGCCTCCCATTAAGCCTGGAGGCAGAGCCTCCCTAAAATGCATCTACTTGGTAAAACCTTGTAACGAGAGACCTAGAAAGCTAGATTTAACAAGCTTTTTACCTTAACAAGGATGCCATTCATCTCAGAGAGGAGGTTATGACGGAAATTCACTTGACACAATTATTGTTAGCTACAAAGTCAAATACGTACGGCGTTAGTATGAAAAAGAGGGAGAACGATGAAAGAATTTAGAGACAAAGTAGCGGTAGTGACAGGTGCAGCAAGTGGTATCGGACGGGCGATTGCGACACATTGCGTATCAGTAGGCATGAAACTTGTCCTTGCTGATATCGAAGAGGAGGCACTTCTGTCAGCTGAAGCAGAGCTCAAGTCTGCTGGGGGACGTGTCATTTCTGTAGTTACTGATGTTTCGCAGAGAAATGATATCGAGTTACTCGCGCAAAAAACTCTGGAAGCATTTGGAGTTGTTCATTTGTTGTGCAATAACGCTGGAGTTGCAGCTGGCTTGACAGCCTGGGAAACCACATTCAAGGAGTGGAAATGGACGCTCGGTGTGAATCTATGGGGGGTCATTCATGGCATTCAGACATTTGTCCCGATCATGCTTGAACAAGATATTGAGAGCTATATCGTCAACACAGCATCTCTCGCAGGTTTGTTATCATACTTCCCTTCTGTCGCGTATCATGCGTCGAAACATGCCGTTATCGCCATCTCTGAGAAGCTGTATTATGACCTGGGGGAAAATGGCGGCAAAATTAGCGTTTCTGTATTGTGTCCGGGTATGGTGCGCACCCGAATTATGGAGGCAGAAAGAAATCGCCCCGTAGAACTTCAAGAGGATACCCCAGATCGTGCCATAGCACCTGAAATGGAGATAACATTGAAAGAGTTGCGACAGGCCGTCGAAACTGGGATGTCGCCAGATGAAGTCGCCGACCAAATGTTCCGATCTATTATGGAGAAACGGTTTTACATACTTACGCATCCTGAGGCTATTCCCCTTGTGCAAGCTCGAATGGAGGCCATTATTCAAGGAAAGAATCCACTACCTTTACGCGAATTTCTCACACAACTCGGCTTAGATGCATGAATCAGGAAGTTGCGGAGCCTCAGGAGCCGGTAAAGTGTAGTGCGATCGCGCCAGCGCTGACTTGTCAGTTCGCACATTGCCGTAGGCTGGGTTGACGTAAGGAAACCTAGCATTTGCTTCTGCTCAAAACTATGACTGTTTCTTCCACTGTAAAAGTCAATTTCCTATCATTGAATTAATCTTGCCAAGATTCTGCCAGTTTCTTTGACTTCCTCACAAGAAACTCATCTTTTACGTCTACTCTGAAGAGGGGGATGAGGGATGATTATCCTGAAGCTTTTCGCCTAATCACCCACATAAGAAGAGTAGACAAACGAATTTCCACCTAAATACTCTCAAGGGGCAATTAGGCAGAAATATTTTTATCTCATCTGCCGTAGAAGGGTATTGGGTAGAAAATTTCCCTCTAAGTAATGAGTTAGGTCAACCGCTGAGCGGAGCGTCAAAAGTCACGCATTGAGCCATTGCGGTGGACGGGTTCCCCGGCATAAAGCAAATGGCGAACCCCGGAGGGGTCAAAAGTCAAAAGTACTACCCCATCGATGTAGGCGTAGCCTTCCCGTAGGGTATCGAAGGGCTAATGAAACTCAGAAAACATTTTTCCTCTCCACGGATAAATCCGGAGAGCAGCGCGGTCTTGGGGAGCCATTGCGGTCTTGTGGGTCTCCCACTAAGAGCAAATGGCGTGGTTTCCCCCATGAGCGACTGCGGAGGGCTTGTATCCAGTCTATTTTTTGGTCAACCAAACAACCCGCCACTCAAGACCAGGAACGATGGATGACACTCATTGAACTAATGAGGTTCGACGAGTTCGACTACAGGCTATCAAGTATTGGCGAGTTGGTCGCATGGGAGACGGAATATGAGCATTGGATTTCTTTTGTGGTACGCACCGGACACCAATTTTAGGCGCGCCGCCAATCGTCATTTACCGGCGCATTTTCCGGACAAGTCAGAGCAAGTTTGGCGCTCAACGCGCACCTGGCAATCCCGGTTGGCACCGAGCCGCCCCCGCTATAGCGCCAGCGTAAACTTCTTGATGCGATATATGGAGTGGAGTTGCGCGCTCTATCGCGCCGCGCAGGAACACGGCATGAGCCAAGCCGAGGCCGGCGCGCTTGTCGAGACGGTCATGTCGGACGTTTATCAACCCGTGACGGCTGCCTTGTTCAAACTTTCGCGGCTCCGCAGCGCCAACCGGGAAACCAGGGTCAAATGGCTGTTCGGTATGCTAACCCGGTACTTTTTCTCCTCTCCGTTCGTTCATCGGCATCTCTCCTCGGAGACAGGCGTTTCGTTTGACGTGACCCTTTGTCCGCAAGCCGACTACTTTAAGGAGCAAGGCGTTCCCGAACTCACCCCGCATGCAGGGTGTAACCTGGACCACCTTTTGGCGCGAGAATGTGGCGTTGAGTTGGTGCGTACACAAACCATCGCGGATGGTTCCGAGTATTGCGACTTCAGATGGAAATTCCCGGCATCGGGGGAGGAGGTTACAGTTAAGAATTCTGATTCCCGCGTCCGTTAACCCTGCCCGAGCGTACCATGTCGATCGAGTCGCGGCAGACCTGATCGCTCAATCCTCCTTGCTTAACTGGACGAGTGAGAGAACCTGTTTGCAATGGCAAGGGCTGAAATTAAAAGTTTCGTAGAAACCACACTATAGCGCTACGCGCAAGTAATAAGTAATAAGTAATAAGTTTACTGTTCATAGGTTTCAGCGTTCAAGGATGTCCTAACCTAATTTCGTAGTGCTATAAAACTTACTTGATGGCGATCGCCAATTTTGGTTGTAGAAGTTTAAATAATTTTTTGATAATTTTTTTATACTTAAGTTACACAAAATAAAGTTAATTAATATTTTTAAATCTACCTGTATCTTTATCTTAACAAACAAGACAAAAACAAGTATTGACCCCCAAATTCCTACTAACATTAATATTAAGGGTTTAGTGTAGGTGCTGGTTGTGGACTCAAAACAAGCAAAAGTATTTATCACCCGTCGCCTTCCTGTAGAATTAGCAAAATTAGAACAAATTGCTAAAATTGAAATCTGGGAAGAACGCCAACCTCCTCCAGAAAAAATTTTACTGGAAAAAGCACGGTCGGCTAATGGCATTATCTGTTTATTAACCGATCCCATAGATAAAAGACTGATAGAATCGGCAACTGATTTAAAAGTAATTAGCCAAATGGCTGTGGGTTACGACAATATAGATATTGCCACAGCTACGGCAAAAATGATTCCTGTGGGTCATACCCCAGGAGTATTAACTGATACCACTGCTGATTTTACTTGGGCATTATTAATGACAGCTGCCCGAAGATTGTTGGAGGCAGATAGGTTTACCCGTAGTGGCTTGTGGAAAACTTGGGAACCGGATTTGTTACTAGGAGCTAGTATCACCGGCGCGACCTTGGGAATTATTGGTTTTGGGCGGATTGGTCAAGCGATCGCTCGTCGTGCCCAAGGCTTTGATATGCGAATTTTATACACCGGCAAGAATAGGTCGGATTTACACTTAGAAAACACTTTGGGTGTGGATTTTGTCTCCTTGGAACGGTTGTTAGAGGAATCAGATTTTGTCACAATTCACACACCACTGTCTAAGGATACTTACCACCTATTTAGCGATCGCCAGTTTGAATTGATGAAGCCTGATGCTATTTTAATTAACACAGCACGGGGAGGAGTTGTAGATCCAAAAGCTTTATATCGTGCTTTGAGCAAAGGTCAAATTGCTGGTGCAGCTTTGGATGTTACGGAACCAGAGCCACTTCCCAGCGATAGTCCATTACTAACTTTGGATAATTTAATTATTACCCCCCATATTGGCAGTGCTAGCCGCCAAACGAGGGAGAAAATGGCAAATATGGCAATTGAAAATTTGATTGCTGGATTAAACGGCGATCGCTTACCCTATTGTGTAAATCCGGAGGTTTACCATTAAGTAAGGGAAGATTTGCAGGATTTCAAATCCCAATCTTCCATCACTATTAATTTGATTCTAAGACAAATCGACGATACAATTTTTGTACTGGTCTAGCATTCATAGGAAAGATTTGGGCAAATTGTTTGATTTGTGCCCTAGACATTTCTACAGGTTCTTTAAATACAATCCAATTCACAATTTCGGAACAAGGAGGCGTGGTTAAAGAACCATAATAGCGGTAGAATTGTTGAGATTTAGGTAGTAATGCAGCTGCGTCAATTTTAATATTAGAAATTGTTGTTTCTTTACTTTGTTTAGTTGGCATTTTTTGCCAAATTGGTTGTAAAGCTTGGTTTTCTTGTCCTTCTTTGAGGAAAATTCCTAATACAGCAAGAGAACCTTTTTCACTTTTGTGGACAAGATGTACTTCCATTGGATATGATTTACCATCTACCGTATGTTCGCTGGGAGTATGGAAGTGAAATTGTAGAAGTTCGTATGGTTCTCCATCCAACATCAGTATACTTCCGGACTCGTAATTGACTTGGATGGTATGACCGTTATTAATAATTTTTAGAGGGGAGGACTTATAGTTCGTTTTGAGGTTAGTAAGATCAGAACTAATTGGAGATTTAAGATCAATTGGTGATTGGGAACGACCTATTTTACAACTTAAAAACTGTGCTGAAAGCCCACCCCAGTTTTCTGCTCCTTCTTGACCAATATATCCCCAGCTAACTTTACCTTTCTTTTCTCCTGCTAGAACCAATGAATGTAAGTTCCAAGTCATGCCTGTTGTAGCTACTCCTGCGGTTCCTATAGATAAGTATTTCAACAATTGTCTTCTATTCATCATTGATTTCTCAAAAATTTTTTTTCACATATAAATACAGAATACTAGAAAAAATGGCAATTATGTGATCGCTAGGAACTTATTAGGTAGTAACCTATCGGAACTGAGATAAAAATTATCTTCAAAATAGCTTCAACAGCTTATTTCGTAGTAAAATAAATATAATGGGTATATGGATAGGGACACGGCACCAGAGTGATAATTTTATACAACAAAAAATTGTGGATGCCCTGCCCTTTCAAAGAATGTATGTGTCGCAAACATTATTTGAATTGGTATTAGGTTTGGTATCGTTAGTCCAGTAATCAGATTTGCCTATACTGCGACTAAATAAATGCTTCACTCGCGGTACTTGCAAAATCTTTTTGTTAGTAAGCTCTTAAGGAACATTAGGCAAAAAAAGGATTAGCTGAATTTCAGCAATATATTCAACAAGAATTGAAAATTTGGTAAGACAAGATTCTACTTCTTCCAAGCGTAGGTTGGGTGGAATGAAATGGAACCCAACATTAAACCCTTTCATCAATTCCACCTACCCTATGAATCGAGCAAGAGTGTCGCACATAGGTAGATAAGGTACTTATGAACAAACACCTCGTCCCTATGAACTTTGGCGAGGTAAAGTACAAATGTCCGATGATTTCGACATTCTACCAGATGCGATCGCAGCAGCTTTTGCTGGAGAAATAGAATGAAACTTTTACTCGATACCCAGGTTACTTAAATCCTTCCTGTTGTTTCCTTATTAACTTTCCATCCTCGAAAGTTGTAATAATTTTGGAGTCATCAGAATTTTTCCAAACAAAGACTCTATGGGTAATATAGCGTTGAGTTTCAGTGCCTCTGCCCAGAATTGCTTCTACTTCTACCAGTTGCATTCCTATTTGCAATCTTTCGTACTCAGCACGGGTTAACTGGTTGGGTTGAGCAATTGCTGATGACTGGCTGTTTGTAGCTTTATAATGGCTAGACCCATAGCCTACTCCAATTCCAAGTCCAATTGCAATTGAAATTAGTAAACCTAAAGGAGATTTTGGTAAAATAGATAGTAGAGAGTTAATGTCTATATCGAAGATATTCTTGCTTTTATTTTTCATTTTTTTGATTATTTTTATTAGGTAAAAAAATATTCTCAACCTTAATTTGAATGTAAAGAGCGAATATTAATTCCAGATAACTTCCAAGAACAATCATATTTATCAGCCAACGGGGTTTATTGGAGGAATGTAGTTGACGAGAGAAAGCCTCTAATTCTGCAACACATTCTTCAGGAAACAGTTTATGTGTTAGAGAAATAAAGAGCGGAGTTTCTGATTTTGGTGATTTAAATAGCCCCTCTTCCTCTTTCTCCTTCTCTTGCAACACAGACGGAGACTGCTGCCATTGCTCCTGTAACTCCCTGTGCGATTGCGACTGGGATTGCATCATAGATTGAGACTGCTTCTGCAACTGCAATTGCTTCTGTAATTCCCCGTGCGATTGCGACTGGGATTGCAACACAAACTGCAACTGGGATTGCATCACAGATTGAGACTGCTTGTACAACTGGGATTGCTTCTGTAACTCCTTCTGCAATTGCGACTGCAACTGGGATTGCATCACAGATTGAGACTGCTTGTACAACTGGGATTGCTTCTGTAAC
>JASJCJ010000039.1 GCA_030066045.1 Calothrix sp. MO_167.B12 | reverse complement strand
CTTGTGAATTGTTAGCAAAATCAGGTCAGAATGTAATTGGACAGGTGGTAAATGCTGCTCATGCAAATAATGAAAATATGAGTAAGTATTACTTCCAATCAGAATATGAGCTTCAAGATAAAGCTAATTATAACGAAGTGAAACAAACAAACTAGTACAGAGCGGCGGAAATAAAGTACCCATATTATGAGATACTTATTAAACGATAGTCAGGGCGAATAAAAGGAACTGGGACATGGCACGATTAGCTCCAAAGTCACTAACCTTGAGTAAGTGCGATCGCCAAGAGCTAGAAAAGCTACTTAATCGTCATAACATACCACAGCAAATTGCACTACGAGCAAAGATAATCTTGCTAGCGGACGAAGGTAATAATAATCGTGAAATTGGGCGAGAACTTAGTATCAGCCGATTCATGGCTCGTAGATGGAGAAATCGCTGGTTAGAATTGACGGAGCGTTTGATTCCGGTAATTGAAAGATCACAGGACGAAGAACGCAGTGGTACACCAGCAAAATTTAGTATGGAGCAAGTAGTATAATTATTTGCTCTTGCTTGTAGTAAGCCAGAAGATTACGGACGAGCCATAAGTGATTGGACGGCACCTACCGAATGTGTTTATTAAAAGTTAATTACTTAGGCACACTAGTAACTATTACAAGTGTTATGAATAGCACATCAATGATAACAGCTGTTATAGTCCATGTCCTTTGATTATTTCTGAAAGCTTTAACACTTTCCCATCTTCTGCTTCTCCATGCCCATTCATTACCTTTAAAACCAAGTACAAAAAACATCACAACACCAAAATAAGGCACTAAGCATAGCAAACCGATCCAGACATTGTTCCCAATAGCCCAGATAAAACCTATGAGAAAAGCTGCCCAATTCCATCCTTTAACCTCATCAGGAACGATAGAATTTTTACCTTGTCCAGAAGTATTTATAGATGTATAAAAACGATCAGATTGCTTAATATTTGTAGTTCGATTGGATCTTTCAGTGTTTCTTGATTGTATGAAAGCTGCTGTAATACTTGCAAAAGCCGCTATAATAGCTGCAATAACTTCAGGTGCCATATTAAACAAAAAACTTCAAAAGTGATTCTCTAAAAAATAATAGTGGTTATAGTCTAGAACCATTTTTCACGAATAAGGATGGTAAAGTCAATTACCAATAGGCTATAAAAATGATTCAAGAGAAGATTGATAATGATTGTCAGTCTTTCAAATACAAGAATGGACTTTTTAAAAAAGCAAAGACCTAAAATTCAATCTACACATCCTTTGTGGGACAGGAACTTGAATTTTTGCATGTCACCATCAATCAGTAATATTGAAAATATTTTGCCAAAAAGCTAGGGTGTGTCATCAATTAAGCCAGATAACAGTAGCAGCAAGATAAATTGCGCCGAGAAAGTTTATTGCTCGCTTATCATAACGTGTCGCGATGCAGAAACTGCCACCTTCGGTGAACGCTCGATATTGTTTGAGTTGGGCAAAAAAATCCTCAATTAGATGTCGTGCTTTGTACAAGTCTTTATCATATTCACGTTGGAGAGTACGGTTGCGTTTGGGCGGAATTACCACCGTTTTGCCCCGGCACTGTGTTGGTGGGCGCGTACAATGGTCAAGTCAATCATCGCATATTCATTGTCTGCATCCAAGGCTAGCGCCTCAAATACTTTTTGCCACACCCACGCCTTGCCCACCGACTGAAACGGGTATGAACAACTCGAAAATCCCCAAATCGTTCGGGTAAGTCCCGCCAGGGAATATCTGCTCGGTAGCGGTAAAGTACGGCTTCCACAAACAGTATATTATCTTTTGCCGTCACTCCAACCGTCTCTTTACGTCCTGGTAGTAAGTCTTTGATGCGCTCCCACTGGTCATCCCGTAACCCATAGCGACGTGTCACGCTCGCACTCCTGCTGTTACTCAATTTTCCCTCGGCTATTAATTCTAAAATAGATTGAGACCTATTTGATGACACGCCCTAGGTCTTTACAAATATCTTTTGAAGGATCTAAGGCCAGATGAAATGATGTTGTCCGACAAAATCCGCCAAACTGTAGCTGCTCTGTGGTGACATTTGGCGACATTTAAATTATTTTTGTTATTGTTGGGAATTTTAGGAGTTTCTTGGTCTTTTTGGGTTTACTTGAATCCTCAAACCTTCATGACTAATGCAGGCAAAAAACTTACGGGAAAAGATTTTGTTGATACAGAGAATTCTGTGAGAGCCAATGCACTTTCTGTTGGTAGTGCATTTTTTGTTCTTGGTACTTTATTGCTATAGATCCGCTACAATCATAAACTCTTCATCAACTGGTTATCCATATAATAACCAGTTATTATCAGGACTTACGCAACTGGCACAGTGCGATCGCTAATTACTAGTAGCTTAGTACTACTTATGATTTTTTCTGAAATAAGACTTTTTTAGAATTGTTAATAGTAATGATAAGAATAAATTTCGGGTATTAATTTTATGGGAAAATAATTAGAGGGTGCCTTAAAAAATCAATTAGCAATGAAATTTACTAAACTTAATTATTGCCAATATTTACTTAGTAGTCAAATCAATTATACAATGACTAATCTAGCAGAACATTTGGACAATATTAGTCATGATAAAATTAATTATTATTTAAAACATGAGAAATTAACTCCTCGTTTACTTTGGGATAATGTGAAAGATTTAATTGTCCCTGATGAGGATGCTTATATTATATTTGATGATACAGTTTTAGATAAAAGATTTGCTGAAGAAATTGAAATCGTCCGAAGACAATATAGTGGAAATGAGCATGGCATAGTTAAAGGAATCGGAGTAGTTAGTTGTATATATGTAAATCCTAAAACTCTCACTTTTTGGGTAATAGATTATCGTATTTTTGCTCCTGATAATGATGGTTTAACTAAGGTTGACCATGTTAAGAATATGCTGCAAGGTCTTGTATATCAAAAGCTTCTGCCCTTTGATACGGTTTTAATGGATACATGGTATGCAGTCAATCATTTAATGCTTTATATTGATAGTTTAAATAAAGTTTTTTATTGTCCTTTAAAAACTAATCGTTTAGTTGATGATACTTTTGGTCAGGAGAAGTATAAAAATATTGAATCATTATCATGGAGTGAAGATGAGCTATCATGTGGTAAAATCATAAAAATCAAAGCATTTCCTGCTGAAAAAAAAGTGAAAATTTTCCGGGTTACTATCTCTACCGATAGAACGGATTATGTCGCAACTAATGACATATCTCAAAGTGATACGGATGTTGCACACTCATGTGTGTAAAATCCGTTGGAAAATAGAAGAGTTTCATCGAGAGATAAAGCAATTAACTGGCATTGAATCATGTCAATGTCGTAAAGGTCGTCTTCAAAGAAATCATATTGCTTGCGCTATGCTGGTTTGGCTAAGACTGAAAAGTTTAGCTTATAACACAGGTCAAACTATTTATAAAATCAAGCATAATTTACTTTCTAACTATTTAATACAGCAACTAAAGCGTCCAGATATTGCTATGTCAATGGTTTAGTCTTTAGGCGCTCGGTGCGCTTCGCGCACCATAGAAGAGTGCCAGTTGCGTAAGTCCTGATTATATGGATAACCAGATAATTTCCAATTCAAAGCTTGGTTTATCGCTAGTTTGAGACACGTAGAATCAAAATTTTGTCATTTTCCCATCTTATGGAAATTATATTTACAAATAACTGAGCGATCGCTTGACACATAAGAGTTGCAGAATTTTGAAATTGCAAGACTTTTCGGAGAGTGACAGAAAAGGGATATCTACAGTTGAAAATTTGGCTATGATTTTTACTTTTCCAGAGTGACTAAAGAGAGATAGTTGACGAACCTTAAAAGACGAACTTGTGCAACCACACCCCTTCCTTCTCACAGCATGTGGTGGTGTAAGATATACCTGTGTCCCTCCCCGAAACATCATCTTTAGTAAAAGTCGCACGGATTCTACAATACGGCATCCGACCCCTATTACACCTCATATTCATATAGTTTAATTTGCCGTATAGATTATCAGCGTACCGATCTGGTCTCCAGTATGTCCATGAGATACACTCAACTCCGTATCTATTTCTCCATCTTTGTTCTTGGTGTCGGCACCTCGTCGCCCAATAGCGTTGTTTAATACTGGGATTATTTCGGAAGATAGGGAAGAGAGGGGTAACCATAATCCGCGTATCTCTGTGTGTTTGCGTTTCCGTGTCAGCCTCAATCATCCCATTATTCAGCAATGCTCCCCATTTTTGCCTCCTCGGATAACCGCTTTGGTAGCTGATGCTGTCTAAATTAGCAAGTTGATATCCTTTGGGTACAGACCAATTGCAATCTGTATGAACTTTTGACTCCACTCTAAATGCATCATCATCTCCTCTGAGATTAACAGACCAATTATTGAATTTGCTATTTCCTAAATTAACAAGCATCTCAGCCTGTGTTCGATAACTCCACAAAATTGCCGATGCTGCAAGTGTCAATACCATGCTCAAAAAGATCAGTACTTTAGGGACTTTCATAACGTCACCCCCTTATAAGTAAATACAATATTCAATTACTGTATAAAGTATTCAAGTAACTCCTCTATTTTTAGTATATATATAAAATATGAGTTTTTTGTGATGCTTTGTATATTTTTTTATTCAGGGTAAGTTTACCTCAAATGCTATTGAAAAGTGGGTTTAGAGCAATCATTAAGAAGCGAATATTAGATTTTATTGACTACTTTAATCGTACTATGGCGAAGCCATTTAAGTGGACTTACAAAGGTAAGGTATTAGCTGTTTAATGGGTATGCTATTTAAGCCGCGCTCTACTAGTGCCGCTGTGCGGAAGTCAAAAATCAAGGAGAATTTAGAATTTAGAATGAAGAATTTAGAATTATTACCCCATCGATGAATTGAGGGGCTTGAGATAAAGAAAACATTTTTCTCTCCACGGATGAATCCGGGGGCTTGTATCCAGTCTATTTTTTGGTCAAAAGTCAAAAGTCAGAAGTCACGCATTGATATCAAATCCGTTTGCATCGGAATTATGACTTCCTTTCTCTTCCCTTGACGTTCTTTGCGCCTAAAGCCCTACGGGCATGGCTTCGCTAACGCGGTTTTATTATTCCAATGTCAACGGAAACTATATGAGCCATTGGGTAGATGTATGTTAATCTCCCAAATTTGATATAATTATACAATAGTAATAGTATTTAATAATCTGTTTCGCTCCTGTGAATAAAGTTGAACTACGCCAAAATTTACTCCAGCAGCGTAAATCTATGGCAGAATTAGAGTGGCGACAAAAGAGCGATCGCATTACCGAACATCTACTATCTTCATCCCTATTTACCCACTCAAAAAATATACTAGCTTATTTCAGTTTTCGTCAAGAACCAGATTTAAGTCCTTTGTTTGCCAATACTAGTTACAGTTGGGGTTTCCCCCGTTGTGTGGGTAAATCTCTGCATTGGCATCAAGTAACACAATATGATTGTGTGACAACTGGTGCTTATGGCATCACAGAACCCCACCCTGACAATCCTAGTATAAATCCTGAAGAAGTGGATTTAATTCTCGTCCCTACTGTTGCTTGTGACCATCAAGGGTATAGACTGGGTTATGGTGGTGGATATTACGATCGCTTGTTGAGTTCTCCAATTTGGAAAGATAAACCTACCATTGGCATTGTGTTTGATTTTGCCTATTTACCTCAGTTGCCAATTGAACCTTGGGATATGCGGTTAACGGGTATTTGTACGGAGATGGGGATGAGGATTATTTGATTTATTATAAGCGATCGCGTGCCGTTTTATCTTGTATTAACTAGTATTAGGTAGGTTGGGTGGAACGAAGTGAAACCCAACACATACGGGATCAGAAATAAACAATTTTAGCCACGAATATCACTTTTTTACCACAAAAATATTTAAGTGCGTAAAACACACTTAGCCCACATTACCACCTTACCAATCAATTCCGAGGCTTATATCATGTCCACTTAAATAACCGTCATTGCAAGCGTAGGAAAACAATCCCAAAAGCTTTGTGGCTAATGCATTACATCAAATTTAACCGCACCAAAATATTATGGGTAATTAACCGGACATTATATCATAGGCAAAGTCTGATAAATCAGACTGGGTAATGCTTACAGTGCGTTTTAACCTACTTGGTTTATTAGCCTTGAAATAAATTTCAAGGTGGGAATGTGGGCTAAACGAGATTGCTGCAAGTTATCAGTTTTAACGTACTTGGTTTACTCGCTGTGGAAATTTATTTCAAGGTGGGTTCTTGGACTACTTGAGATTGCCACAAGTTATCATTTTTAACCTGCTTGGGCTATTAACCTGCAATTTACTGCAAGGCGAGAGAGATTCGGTGAAGTACCCAGAGTGTAAAGGGCTATTGCAAAGTCCTCCCAAACGCGCAGACAACACGAAAACCGCTATCGTGGTTGATGTAGTCGCGCTCCGCCCTAACGATGAAACTGCGGTACGCCGAGCGGCAGTAAATAGGAAGGCTGAGCGAGGAACCCCCCCGCATCATACGATAACTATTATCATTATCAAACCAAGCACTACCATCTGTAGGTGCGCCATTATAATTACTATGCCAAGTATCTTGACACCACTCCCACACATTGCCATGCATATCGTATAAACCAAAGGCATTGGGTGGAAAACTACCTACATCTGTGGTTTGTTTCCTATATTTACCCTTGGATGCAGAACCATATGGATAGTTCCCGTTGTAGTTGACTAAATCAGGGGTAATAGTTTCACCAAAGTAGAATGGTGTGGTTGTTCCCGCACGACAAGCGTATTCCCATTCCGCTTCGCTGGGTAATCTGTATGTGCGTCTTGTTTTTTGGCTGAGGCGCTGACAAAATGTTACTGCATCATCCCAAGATACCATTTCCACAGGTTGTTTTACTCCCTTGAAATGTGAAGGATTTTTACCCATAATTGCTTGATATTGCGCTTGGGTAACTACATATTTACCCATAAAGAAGGGCTGAATAGTAACTGTATGTTGGGGACTTTCACAATCACTTCGTCCTTCTTCTTCATCCTCTGAACCTGCAATTAGTCCTAATAATTTCCTGATTGGCTTTCCTTCCGGTGAACCCATAGTAAAGGTTCCCCCTGGTATCTGCACCATTTCCAACTTGACACCATTCCCCAAGTCTTCTACAAAGTATTTTGCTTGCAACTTGTGACGATTGGTGACATATCCTTGTACGTCTACAGTGACAGTTTCAAATGAAAAGGTTTTCCGAGGTAAACCAGAACTAGGTTGATTTGGTGGAGTTGGTGAGGGTTTTGGTGAGGTAAAATTTACACTACTACTGACTGGATTCGGTTGTGCCGGTTGGGGGGGAGTCAAAATAGTTGATGGCGGAGAAGATACAGGTTGAGGGGGAGCCAAAATAGTTGATGGTGGAGAAAATACAGGAGAATGCAAGTCATTAAGAACTTCCACTGCTGATTGATATCTCTCCCTTGCTAAGTGTTTGAGTAACTTATCCAGCACTCTCCCCAAATCATCACTAATTGTCACCCCTGGTGGTAAATGTTTTCGCCACACCCACTCAGCATTCACCGCATCATATAACTTGTCATGAATTATCCCTTGGGCATCTTGTAGGGGTATACATTTAGTTAACAATCTGGCACAAGTTGCACCCAAGGCATATAAATCACTAGCAGCAGAGGCATACCCCTGCATTTGCTCAGTGGGTGCATAACCAATGGTGTGAATCCCCGTCCCTTGTCTGGCTAAACTGGTTTGAGTTACTTGCTTGGCTCCACCAAAGTCTATTAATACCAGTTTGCCATCTTGCCTACGGATGATATTTTCTGGTTTAATATCCCGGTGAATCACATTATGTTCATGAACAAATTGTAAAACTGGCAATAAATCACCCAGCAATTGACGAATCTTCGGTTCATCGAAAGTTTGCTGTTTCAACTCAGCTAGTAAATTTTTCCCCTCAATAAACTCCTGCACCAAATACATCCCCGAACCTTGTTCAAAGTAAGCCAGCAGCCTGGGTATTTGGGTATGATTTTCTCCCAGTGCAAATAAGCTTCTTGCTTCTTGTTTGAATAATTCTTTACCCTTATTCAGTGCTGCTGTTCCTTGGAATTGGGGAAGGAATTGTTTAATTACACAAGCTGCATCTAGTCTATCTGTGTCTTGTGCCAAATAGGTTCTACCAAAACCACCTTCACCGATGACTTTTTGTACTCGAAAGCGGTTTCGTAGGAGAGTAGAGAAATCGCCTAAACCACAGCTGATGCAAAATTTATTGCCATCAGGGTTGAAAGGGTTGGAACAATTGGGGTTTTGGCAAACTTGCATAACTTGGGGATTTTGCAGCTTTATTATCCCAAGTTAGCGTGAATTTACGGGGATGGGAAGGTATTAACAGGGGTAATGATGTAAATTTTAATGATAGTTACTAAAAATATAGTCAAATATAACAAGACTTATTTTTAGCTTTACCAGGAGTAATCCTGATGGGACGTTAGCGAAGCTCCTCCGAAGGAGGCACTACAACGCCACGGCAGTCGCTTCAAGTCGGCAAAGCCACCCAACGCGCTGCCTGCTCTATCCCTCCATCAAAGACTGTTGGGATTACTTTTCGCATGATATTATAACTGCCATTCACATCCGCATTTATTCTAATCTTCTTACCCTTGATTTTGTACATTCCTCTGGTTTCTCGGTAGCCACTAAACTTTACTTGTTTAGCACCTTCATCTCCATAATTAGGAATGGGATCACTGGATAAAAAACTAGCTTTTGAGGTATAACTTTCTTCAGAAAAAATTACCGTGATTCCCTTCATTGTCCCTTTATAAACTAACATATCTACAAACCGAGCATGATGAAAACTTTGCAGACTTCTTTGCGTCTTTGCGCCTTTGCGTGAGCTTTTATGATAACTGTTTAACCCAAACATGATATTAGAGTGGTAGGTTGGGTGGAACGAAACCAAACCCAACAATCCCGAATCTTTTGGTTGTTGGGTTACTCTGGGATTGCTTCCTTACGTCGCAATGACACATCTGAATAATTAGAAACTCCAGGTTTCAATATGGACGAGGTTTAACTACAATTTATATTTTTTCATTAACGGTAAGGCGATTTTATTCACCAACAAACCTAAAAAACGCCATACTAATTGCCTTATAAAAGGTAGATGTTGATGAAAAACAGCACTATATTCAGTATTGGCAATAAATCCCCTAAATCTTTTGAATTCAGCAGCACCGGAACTCTGATGTAATATAATTCCCTTTTTAGTGGCTTCCACTGTTAATTGAGCGGATAACATCCGATATAGCCCATGTTCTTGAGGTAGGCTAGTATCGTATCCTAAAATTGGCGTAGTCATGACTCCATTGATTTCATAAAAGCCAATGACTCCATCAATTTGGTTGTTTTTCTTGAATGCTTGAAATCGCCAAGCTGGATTCTGTAAAACTAATTTGATAAACTCTTGATTGAATTGTGGGTTATGTAGGGAATATTTATCTAAATACAAGTAATTATATAATTCGACAATTCGGGGAATATCTTGTTGAGTAATTTGGCTGTTATCAATTAATTCATATCCTTGTTTAGTAATTAGTTGGAAATCTTGTTTTAACCGCCATCGCATTTTACTACGCATTGCCGATCGCTCGTTAGGATTGAAAAGATAAATTTGTCGGCTACCTATAAGTTGATAGCCATTATCTATAAAGCTATTGAATAATCGGTCATCGATAAAAGTATTGATGGAGCGAAAAATAATAGCATTATCTGGAAATTTTTGGCTGAAAAAACTGGTAATTGCTGTAATCTGTTGAGTAGAAATATCTGGATATAAATTAGTTGATAATAATAGATTATAAACGATAGCAACTTTATTGATATTTGCCAAAATTAATAATTGACCTAGAATATCAATAATAATTGCCAGTATTGCTTCTAATATGGGAGTTTTTAATGTTTTGAGTTCTTCCTTTGTATAGGTGACATAATGATTATATGGAGAGCATACATAGGAATTATCTAACTCTTTATTATTAATTGTTATAGGCAAAAATAAATCATCTATGGCAAGCAAATATAGCTGACTATCCACATTATTGATAAAATGGTTAGAACCTGCCTTCATCATAGGAACCCAGTAATTTTTGATGAAGACTCCTAACTCTGATTCTGTCAATTTTAGGGTGTTTATGGTATTGCGATCATAAAGATGAATTTCAGAATTCATAATTTGTGTTTACATTTATATAGGACTTACACACTCGTTACTAAAATTCAGATATTTAGGATTGCTTCCTTGTGTCGCAATGACTGTAATTACATTGTCCGTGCGTAAGTCATCCTATAGAAAAATCTCTCCGTACTCGCCGCAATTTTTGATGATGTTCTCTTCTTTCTGGATATGGTTGATAAACTATTTCTGGAATTTGACAATGAACCTTTGTAAACAATTCTAATAGAGATTGTTTCACCAATATCTGTAACCCTGCCATCAAATCTATGGGAACAAGTAAAGATATTTCCAGTAATTGTGGACTTTTTTGGACTATTAAATATTCTTGAATATCCCCTGAAGCCATCAGAATAGCTCTGCGGATAAAATCGGGAAAGATAGGAATTAATTTGTCTCCACTCAGACTTGGTAAATAGAAAATATCATCCCTACGTCCTTCAATACAATCAATTGCTGTTAACACCGAACCACAGGGACAAGGGGTTTGGCGTTCTGTTAAAATATCATCGAGGCGATAGCGGATAATGGGTTGAGTTGTACGGTTAAAATCAGTGATTATGGGCATAAATTTACCCACATCTCGGTCAAGATATTCTTTCTGAATTGCCAAAATATCTTCATTCAGGTGCAAAGTACCATATTCACAGGTATGTGCTAAAAATCCTTCCGTACATTGATAGAGTTGATGGATTTTTTGCTGAAAGCAATTACTAATATATGCTTCATCTAAAGGATCTAATACTTCGGCGACGGAAATTATTTTTATCGGTGTTATATTTAATTCTCCAGTAGTTTGAGCATCTGCAATGATGCGTAACATTGAGGCTGGTGCAACAAGGATTGTTGGTTGATATTGGTTGAGTGCTGCAATATTTTTACTAACGGGATTGAATAAATCAAAATATTGAAACTGGATGCGCTGACGTTTCACAGTCTCGTAGAGGTTACTATTAGCTCTGAGAAAAAAAGCTATACGTTGGGGTGTGAGAATAGAATTGGGTAATGCTTTTGCTAATATAGTACCCGCCCAAGCTTGTTGTTCTTGTTGACTAACCATAAATAAACCCCGATTCCCGCTAGTTCCGGAAGAAAGTCCAATGGTAAGTCCTTGGAGAGTGGAACTAAAATTTCGCTGCTTTTCAGCATTCAAGGCTAGTTGTAATGCTGATGCTTTTTGAATCCCTACGGTGTTTAGTTGGTCAAAATTAGCCATCATCATTGATTTGTCTATGATAGGTAATTGTTGCCAATTGTGAATGTTTAATCCTTGATAATATTGGCGATAAAAGGTAGATTTAGGTAAGATTTTTTGGAGAAAATTACGAACTTGTTTGTCTTGCCATGCTAACAGAGATGCACGGTTAGGAAAGGTTTGTCTGTATTTGGTGAGCAGGTAGTACCAGAGGATTCTTAGGGGAGGAGACATATAGTATAATTAAAGGCGACAGGGAACAGGGAACAGGGAACAGGCAATAGTGAAGGCGTTGGACTTAGTTGTGGTGTTTTAGGATATCCTAACTATTTTCTCCACTGCTATGTTATTAAATATAAAGTTATATTTGATGTCTGATGGATATTTTTTGGTTTAGTTGCATATTTTGAGGATGATTTTCTCACGCAGAGGCGCAGAGGCGCAGAGAAGAGAGGGTAAGGAGTTTGAGGTTTAAATACATAAAATTTTGTCCCTTGATTTAGTAATATGGCAAATTTTTGAGTTGCATCCAAGTATCACGACAATGGGTAGGAATAATTTTCAGGTTGGGATTGGATTTGTGGAGTTGATGGATTTTGTGTAAGGTATCTACATAATCTCTGCTGTTAGCAAAAATTAAATTGGCGATGGGATGGGGTTGAACAAATTCTTGATAAGCACGACTTAACCAACAAGCATCGGCGATGAGAAAATAACTTTGGTTGCCTACATCTGTGAAAAATAATCCTAGTTGTCCCGTAGCATGACCAGGTAATTCTACAGCGATCAGGCTACCATCAGCAAATAAGTCGAACCCTGTCTGAAACACGCTATATTCATCAGGTAAGGAGATGGTATCTGTTTGTTCTACAAAGATGGTACGTTGTTCAAAGTTTGATGGTAGTAAACCAGCTAAAAATCCTGCTTTGAGTGCGGCTACTCCCCGGAGAGATTTGACGGCTTGATATGCGGATTGGAAACAGATAAACTTAGCGTTGGGAAAGTCTTGCAATCCTCCAATATGGTCAGCATGAAAGTGAGAAATAATTATATACTGAACTGCTTCTGGTTCTAAGCCATACTGTTGTAATTGATCGACTGCACTTTCTCCTGGCTGTAGATAAACTGGGGTAGTTAGTGCATAGAGTTGGAAGGGAAATTTACGGGTTTCTGGGAAAAATCTCTGGGAATAACCAGTGTCAAATAAAATTGCACCAGCCTGTGGATGGGATATTAAGGCAAATAAGGAAGGAAAAGTTTCTGTTTTCCACTTCCCATCCCTAATTACCATGGCTTGGGGATGAGTACAATATCCCCCTTGAAAAAAGTTAACTCGAATAGACATTTTGTTGATTTTTTCACCATTGAGTAAATAGTTTTAATCTTTCGAGAATAATAACTTGAAAATGGTTGTTAGTTGTTAGTTGTTAGTTGTTAGTTGACAGCTTAGGTGTGGGAGGCACACTTGAGATATAGCCCTACGGTTTTCGGTTAGGACACATTTTAAACCTCATCTATTTTAAACCCAACTGGGTGTACGGAAAATGTTGGGTTTCGTTCCTCAACCCAACCTACGAATGAAGAAAGAAAACTGGAAAAAAGTTAATTTTCATGGACATTTTGTTGATTTTTCCACCATTGAGCAAATACTTTTAATCCTTCGAGAATACTAACTTGGGGTTGATAGCCTAATTCTGTTTTGGCTGCGGTAATATCTAATGTTTGGTTGAAGGAAAGTAATCCCACGGTGTAGCGGGTGAGTATGGGTTCTTTCCCGAAGAAAATGGTTTTGGAGGCTAATTCCATCGCTGTGGCTACCCCATAAGCAAGATTGTAGGGAATGGGTTTTAAGTTCAAGGGATAGCCAAGTTGTTGAGATAGAAGTGTTAACAAATTTACCAATGGTGTTGGCTCTCCGTTAGTAATGTTAAAGGTTCTCCCTAATAAATTATCTGGGGCGTTTTGACACAATAGTAAAGCATCCACTACATTATCTATATAGGTCATATCTATGCAAGCTTGACCATTATTAATTAGAGGAATACCCGATCGCTCATTAGCTTTCAGCAGTCGTGGTAAAATTGATCTGTCCCCAGGACCGAAAATAGCACGGGGTCTAATGGTAATTACTGGTAAGCCTTCTGTGTGTGCTCTATTGATTTCCTGCTCTGCAAGTTGTTTCGTTTTGGCGTAGGCGTTAACTGGTGGGGGTAGGGGTATGTTTTCAGGAATATTTAAATGATGGGAAAATTTAAAGTAAATACTGGGTGTGGAAACATGGATCAGCCTTTTTACTCCATATTGCTGACAACCTTGGATAATATAACGAGTCCCTAAAACATTTGCTTGGTAAAAATCCTCATACTTCCCCCAAGGAGAAGATAAAGCACCACAATGGAAGATATAATCTTGTCCCTGACAGGCGTTGATAGTTGCTGGTTTATCTTGAAAATCAACCGCTAAAAATCGCAACCCTTCCCCTTCTAATTGCTTCCCAATGTAGCGATCGCGCCCTAAAACGGTAACATGATCGGATTGCGATTGCAACCTTAATGCCAGTGCTTTACCCAGAAAACCAGTACCACCAGTGACAAGAATATTCATACTAATTTACCACAATCTAACGGTTAAATGCGATCGCCTCAATCAAAATATCGATCATTACAGTAGGTAAAAGACATTCATGTAAGCATACTCAGGTCTAAAGACACTGAGCTTTAGCCTAATTCAAAGAAACTAGTTGGAAACAGATTCAACTGTCTTTCCAACTGGCAACTCATCTTCAGGCTTTCGGGCTGCGTTACGGACAACCCCAAAGCTGCAATGTTAAGCGCAGCGTTAATATCAGCATCATGTTCAAAACCACAATTCCCACACTTATACTTTTTCCCGTTGCGGTACGACTTCCCTTTAACTGGGTGGACGTGGTGACAATGCGAACAGGTCGCAGAAGTGTAAGCAGGTGGGACAAAAATAACCGGAACTCCTACAATTCGAGCCTTGTAATCAACAAATATCCGGAGTTGATAAAATGCCCAATTGTTGGTTCTACGTCGTTCCGTCTTGCTGCGTCGCTTTTGATTCAAAGATTGGCGAATATTAGTCAAATCTTCAAAAGCAAGTGCAGCATTGCTATTTTTTGCATCTTGAACAAGCTGTTTAGAAATATTGTGAGCCAGCGCGTTGGGCGGGTTCCCCGACTTGAAGCGACTGGCGAACCCGTAAGGGTGATTAAGCCACTTTTGGAAACGTTTTTCTCTCCCAGAGAGCCTTCTCATCAGGCGACGTGCCGAACGAGTGCGTTTAGATTGAATATTCGCTCTGACCTTGCTGTAACGGTCACGAGTAGCTTGAATCTTTCCACCACTCCAAGATTTACCAGTAGAAGTTGTCGCAATATCGCGTCTTCCCAAATCGACACCAATTACCTTGGGAGTTTTACCCGTCGGGTCGGTTGGGATATCAATACATATATTGATGTAATAGTCGCCGTGCTTGGTTTTGTTCAAAGTAGCTGCTGTTGGAGATTGCCCTCTAAGCAATGCTCTTTGATAATTGCCAATCGACAACTTAAACTTTTTGCGACCACATATCAAAGTAATGCCAACAGTTTGCAACTCTTCAATGTATTGAAAAGTTCTTATATCCAAATTCAAAGAAGTTGGACGAAACTTGTGAACTTGCTTTACTGCCTTAACGTTACCAATTACACGGCGAATAGCTTGACAAACATGGTTAGCTTTCAAGCCTGTAGAATCTTTAACTGGCTTATAAACCTTGTGGTGAAGCTTGGTTGTATTCCAACAATTGTTACGTTTTGCAACTTCATATATCTGATTACAAGCATCAGCAAAGCCCTGCAAAGTAACATCAATTTCTTGACGCAACTCTACAGGTACTTGAAGCTTGCATTTTACAGATATAGTTTGCATTTGATGCTCATAAATACTCATCCAATTATAATACTTAACGACATGGATAAGCACAAGTTCCCAAATATCACGGCAAATAAATTTGCCCGTGCCGCTTCCCTCTCAGGTCTGTTCGCGAAGCGTGCCCGAAGGGCACAGACTCTGAGTTTCCCGCTTTCCGGGTGCTTCTTATGAATATTATTATGCCAAAAAATAGATACAGGAATTAGGCAATTGGCATCAGCAATGGCGTGCTCGGCACACCAAGTGCCTAAAAACTAGCAATATCCGGACGTTTTAGTTGTTTGAGTCAAGCCAATAAAACACATTCTCGCTATTTTACTACAAATGTCTGAAATCGTTACTAAAGCCTTTCTAGCAGGACTGTTCAGCTCCTGTTCCATGCCCTTAGGAACCATCACTTCCTTGATTTGGAAACCCAAAAATCGGATGCTGGCTTTTCTAACTGCTTTTGGTGCAGGTGCTTTACTAGCAGCCTTGGTGATTGATTTAGTCAGCAGTGCCACCAAAAAAGGTCACTTACTAGAACTGGTTATCGGTTCTATCCTGGGAAATCTTTTTTTTACGGTAGTTAATCGCTTTGTCAACGAGTCGGGAGGATTCTTACGCAAGCCTTCCACTGCCCTGGTTCACTTGAGCCAAAAGCAAGCACAACGATTTCAACGATGTCTGTCCCGGCTACGGCGCATTGATATTTTTCGGGATCTTTCCCCAGAGGACTCCCAGAATTTGGCTCGAAGTTTACTGGTAGCTCATTATCCCCAGGGTACTACCATTTACCAACCCTTAGACCCAAGTGAAAGTCTGTATATTATTGAAACAGGGGAAGTACAACTGCTCGATCCCCAGGCAGATTTTCAACCCTACATGATTCTGGGTGCCAACAACATTTTTGGACGGCTAGCATTCTTGACGGGTGCTCCTCATCAAATGCTTGCCCTTACCACAGCAGATACCAAACTGGACATTGTACCTCGTCCAGACTTTGATAAACTGCTGCAAACCTCTCCCCAACTAATAGAAACCACCCAACGCCTATTACAACAAGAGGAAGTGACTAGCTACCTACAACAGCGTCACGGGCTGACACTACTACAAGTGAAACACTGGGTGAATAGAGCGATCGCTACTATCCAACAAGAGCATACCATTCCCAATGCAGTTAAGGTAGAACGCGAGACCAAGAATTTTCTCCGGTTAGCTAGACAAATCCGTCGATTTCCGTTGTTTAAGCACCTTCCCCATAAAGAACTGGAAGATATTGCCAACCGTCTGGTGTACCACCACTGTGAAGATGGCTATGCTTTCTTCCAACCCCAGGAAACCGCAGATAGGCTGTTTATCCTCCATCAAGGAGAAGTGGAATTACTCGATCCCAACAATCCTAGGCGAAAGCCGATTATCTTATCCTCTGGTGATGCCTTTGGAGGATTTTCCTTTGTTACTGGAGCCAAGCATACCGTGACAGCTGTGGCTAAGACAGATGCAACCGTCTGGACACTACGTAAGCAGGACTTCGACGAAATGTTACAGCAATCTCGGAATTTAGAGAATGCTCTCAGGGAGTTTCTCCAGCAGGATATAATCACGGCTTACTTACAGGAGAAACAGCATTTTGAACCAAACAAAGTGAGTAAGTGGGTGCAACAAGCCCTCCAGAGCATGAATGCAGATCATTTACTTCCCTCTGTCACCGCCATGGCAGGAAGTCTGCAAAAACAAGAACAAGCTCCCACTGCTATCTGGTTGGGATTGCTGATGGATGGTATTCCCGAAGCCCTGACTATCGGTGCTCACGTTGTCATGGCTCCCCTTAGTCCTTCCCTAATATTTGCGGTATTATTCTCCAACTATCCCGAAGCTCTTTCCAGTTCAGATGGTATGCGAGAACAAGGATTTCCCGAAACCCGAATTTTATTGATGTGGAGTGCCATCATGGTATTCACAGGGATTGTGGCTGCTGTGGGTAGCATAGTGTTTGCCGAGGCACCTGAATCAATTATTTCTCTATTAGAAGCTATGGTAGCCGGGGCGATGTTAACGGTAATTTCTGAGACCATGTTGCCAGAGGCTTATGCTAAAGGTGGTTCAGTGGTGGGAATGTCTACCTTACTGGGGTTTCTAGTCACCATTCTGATTCAGAGCATAAGTAATAAGTAATAAGTAATAAGTAATAAGTAATAAGTAATAAGGTGTCAAGCTATTAGATCCTCAGACAAGTGACCATCTTCCATTTGAATAATGCGGTCAGCAATATCAAGAATACGATTATCATGAGTAACGATCAGAATTGAACAACCTTGTTGTTTGGCTAGTTTTTGCATGAGTTCAACAACAGCGCGACCACTATATTTATCTAAAGATGCTGTAGGCTCATCAGCTAAAACTAGCTTAGGTTGTGA
Source organism: Calothrix sp. MO_167.B12 (assembly GCA_030066045.1). Lineage (GTDB taxonomy): Bacteria > Cyanobacteriota > Cyanobacteriia > Cyanobacteriales > Nostocaceae > Calothrix_A. The sequence goes on along the minus strand of JASJCJ010000039.1, from coordinate 19,340 downwards.
AGCTAGGGCGCGAGCAATTGCAATTCTTTGTTTTTGTCCTCCTGAAAGATTTTCAGGATAAGAATCAATTCGCTCACCTAAACCAACAGTGGTCAGCATACTTACAGAGCGTTTGCGAATTTCCCTATGACTGAGGTTATCATGCAGTTCGAGTGACATTTCAACATTTTGTCTTGCTGTCAGAAATTGCAACAAATTATGAGATTGGAAAATATAGCCTATATGGCGACGTGTTTGCATTAATTGTTGTTCACTAGCTCCAAAAAGCTCTTGCTCGAAGACTTTCAAACTTCCGGATTGGACAGAGCGTAGACCACCAATTAATGTTAATAAGGTTGTTTTTCCAGATCCAGATGGACCTTCCATAATAATTATTTCGCCAGAATATATTTTTAAATTAATGTTGAATAAAATTTGTTTGTGTAGCTCTCCTTCTCCAAAAAAATGCTCTAGATTTTCTATTTCAATAATTGGTTGAATATACATAATAATTTAGTTACAATTTAAAAAATTCAGGAATTACGCAATTGTCACAATCGTTGATTGGTGCGTGAGCTTACAAGCCTGATGACTACGTTCAACCGGATGACGCGGGGACGCGGGGACGCGGAGCGGGATGTGTCCCAAGCCCCGTGTACGGGGCGATAAGCCCCAAGGGTCCTCCTCCCTCATCAAAATCTGCGATTTGATGGCTCCCGATTGGTTGGTGGGCGGTTCAAGCCCCCACCACATCGGTGTCTGGTGCGTCTCCCTCTCTCCGCGTCTCCCTCTCTCCGCGTCTCCGCGTCTCTTCTTGATATATGATCGCAGCGTCACGCAACGGCAATAATGCGGTCAGAATATCTACACCGCATTTTGCCTCCCCTACAGAAAAAATATGCCAGTTGCTTAAGTTCTAAAATTAAAAAACATCTGCTGGGTCAGCATCTTTTAATTTACGTACTGCAATGACACCAGAAATAAAACACATTAACACGGTTAATGTTAGTATATTAACTCCTCTGTTTACTGTCATAAATATTGGTAAAAATGATTCTGCTCTAGTGAGATCATATAGTAATAAGCTCATAATATATCCAGGAAGATAACCAAAAAAAGCTAGAATCAAAGCTTCTTGAAAAACAAGAGTCAACAAGTATTGATGGGAATAACCCATTGCTTTCAATGTTGCATATTCGCTTAGATGGTCAGAAACATCTGCATATAAAATTTGATAAACAATAACTGCACCAACAGTAAACCCCATAATAACACCCAGACCAAAAATTACCCCAATCGGACTGCTTTCAGCCCAATATTTAGTTTCTAGATCCACAAAGTCTTGCTTCGTCATAATTTTCACATCTTTCTGGGGTAACTTCTTTCTTAGTACCGAGAGAACTTGTTGAATATTATAACCAGGTTTAACAGTAATTAAACCTACATCTATCTGTTGGGGAGAGCGATTTTTAACAATCCTGAGAAAATTTAAATCACTAGTAATTAAATTAGCATCAGCAGAAAAAGACGGACCCATAGTAAACAAGCCAGCTAAATTAATTCTGCGCTCATTAACTTCAGTGTATACAGAGTCACCTTTTTCTAACTCTTCCTTCATAAAATTAGTACCCCATTCGGGGCGTGAAGTAATATCAAATAAAACAGTATCTGGCAGTTTTAATTGCTCTAAATTTTCCTCAATCCCCTGTAATAGTAAAATAGGTTTATTTGGATCAAAAGCATAAGTTAATATGGGATAAGACTGATGTGTATCAGGATTTTTCCATGCCAGAACATCAACGTATGTAGAATTAACAGATTCAACTCCTTCAAAATTTAGAGCTTCATACAATAATGGTCTTGGAAAACTTTCCATATAGTAAATACCTACTGTTTGAGAACTCAGCATCACTATGTCGGCTTTAATATTTCTATGGAAAATGGTATTACAGTCATACAGTCCTTCTTGAAAGCCTAACTGCATAAACATGAGAATATCTGCAAAAGCAATACCGATTAAAGCCACAATGAAGCGAGCTTTGACTCTAGTCAGTTGTAACCAAGCGAGAGGTGTTTTGCGTCGAAACATATTCTAGATATATGTAGCTATAATGAGTAAATTTTTCTGAGGAATATCAGCCTGTAAAAGATTAATCTTAATATTCTGAAAATAATTTGTTCAGATATGAATCGATACTTTTACCTGCAAATTGGTCAAATTTTTAACTTTTTGACTATCTTCTGAATTAATTTGGATCTTTACTTCCATGACTCTGACATCTACATTAGCTGCTGGGTCAGTATCAAGAATATTTCTTTTCCCAATTTTCAAGCCAACATCTTCTACTATTCCTTGTAATTCTCCTGTAAAACCTCCAAATTCGCTATTTATAGTAGCTTTTTGACCAGGGCGAACTTTGCCAATATTGGTTTCGTATACTTCAGCCACCGCATACATCTGATTAGTTTGTCCTAACTCGACAACCCCTTGAGCATCAATTACTTCACCAGGGTAAGCATGTACTTTTAAGATTTTCCCTTCTCTAAAAGTGCGGATATAGGCCAAATCAAGTTCTTGCTGTGCTTTTTTTACTGCTGCTATTGCGCTGTCAATCTCAGCTTGAGCAACTTTAACATCTTCCGGACGAACTTGTTGAATGCGCTGTAAGGTGGCTTTAGCTTCTACAATTTGCTGCGATAAACTGTCTAAGCTTTTACTTCTACTTGCTTGTGTCTCGTTGATTTGCTCTTGCAAAGTTTCTATTGTCTGGTTTTTAGCTGCTTCTGCTTCTTTAAAATGTTCATTTGATGTTTTACTTGCTAAACATTTAGTATCACGAATGGATGCTGCCACTGCACCTTGTTGAAACAAAGTTTCATAACGTTGGCACTCTCTTACAGCATTATTCAATTCTGCTTGTAAGCTGGAAAGTTTAGCTTGTTGAACATCTTGCTCCCTGAAAAACTTAGCTCTTAAGCCAGAAATCTTAGCCTGTTGAGCTTTTCTTTCTTGAAACAACTCTTTTTCTAAGCGAGCAATAACTGCTTTTTGGGCTTTAATTTCTCCTTCCTTAGCTCCTGATTTCACTTGATCTAAACGAGCCTGAGCAGCTGCAACTTGCTTTTGAGATTGTTTGAGTTGAGCTTTTAGGCGATCGCGACGATCTAAAATAGCAATAACTTGTCCAGCTTTAACCCATTCTCCTTTTTTGACTAAAAGTTGTTCAACTCTAGCTCCTTCCAATGAACTTGGAGCAGATATATTAATCACTTCTCCCTTAGGCTCTAGTCGTCCTAACGCTGTAACAGCTTTCGGTTTTGTAGATGCAACTAAAGGCTGTTGTTTAACAGTTTTCGTATTTAAGAAATAGTATGTGGGAATTGTAATTGCTATTGTTGCTCCTACAGCGATAAGAGCAATCAGTTTCCAATTAGGAAGTTTCAATAAAAGACTTCCTTGCTTTTGAGTTTTCTGCATTTTAGTGTGCTACTGAAAATTTTGATGAGTTTTAGAGGATGTTTTCAAAGAGTCTTCTGACCTGAACATCAATACAGCGAAACATCTTAATATAGAGCTAAAACCTTGATTTTTCGTTGCAATGAAGCTGAATCAGAAGCTCCTAATTATACCTTGCTGAACTTTGAAAACATCTTCTTCGATTTCCTATTTGTCTTCATGAGGTGGAAGAGTTTTTAAATAAATATCTATTGGATCTTGACGACGTAATTGCAATACAAAATCTGGAAATTGTACTCCTTTGTAATCTATGTCTAAATTCTTCTCAGATTCTAAAAAATGCTTGATTTTTGGTAGTTGATACCAAGGTGCCGATGGAAATAGATGATGTTCTATATGTAAGTTGAAGTTGTAACACAACAAAACTGCGAAAATAGGATTCATCTCACTAGTACGACTGATAGAATCTTGTTCGTGCAGTGGAATTGGTCTTGGGCGGTAGCTAGATAAGTATGGAAAAAGTCCAACATGCTGAGAAAAATTCATATTTTCAAACCAAATAGCATAAATCAGCAACATTGGAGTACATATGATCAGATAATCAACTATTCCCAAATACCTAATCAAGAGAGCATGGGGAATTATAATTGCAATCAACGAGACAAACCCAGCCTTAGCATTTGTATAACTCTTTTTATTATACTCATTTAATGGGTATAACCAAAAAACTTGAAAAATTAACTTAAAAAATGAAATTGGAAACCAAGTTTTCCAAATAAGACGAAATAGATTATGAGTTAACTTTGAATTTTCTCTCAATTTGAGAAGAACAGCTTGTGTGGGGTCTTTATCTACTACACCAACCCATTTGTGATGTTGATAGTGTATATTCCGCCAACAGATATAGGGAACAATGCATAGAGGACTAGCCAATGTACCAATAATAGTATTCATGAATTTATAAGAGAATAATGCCTTATGCCCACATTCATGAAGAATCACAAAAAAGCGAAATAGGGATAGACCTAAAAATACTTCTATAACCCAGTACAAAGGAGAAAAATAAGTTGTTTTCGACAACAAGAACAAGCCAATACAAAAACAAGCTATTTCTGCTAAGACTGTGATTATTCCATGAAAATTGTTTGCTTTTAAAAAACCTTTTTTGGCTATTTTTTGAGCAATTGATGTATAGTCTTCTCTCAACATAATTCCCCCTAAATTCGATATTGTTTTGCATTTATTAGTAATTAAAGAAGCATTTTTTGAGATTTTTATGGCGTTTGGTAAAGAGTGAATCTAGAATTATTTTACCAATAGTTCTGTCTAGAAAATTGCCAAATCCTAAACTAAAATCAATTTTATCTGTATAAATAGTTTTGTTTCCTTCTGGCTCAAAAAAATGGTAATGATTCAAGTATTTATAGGGAAAACCTACTTTCATAGCATCAGCAAAAAACTCATTCTTTTCATAAGCTATTATCTCAGTTTTCCAATACATCCAAATAAATAAAAAGCGAAAGTTAAATTCAATCATTGAACCTAAATTCCATTGATCGTGTTTGTTAATCCAACGCACTGGATGGGGAAAATGTTTTTCAAAGCCATGAGGAGATGCACAAAAATTAAATACTTGATCTACAGGTGCATCAATTTTAATTGTTTTTTTGTATTTCATATTGATTACAATTGATTTGATCAAGGATAGTCTTGATAACTGAAATCTTGATTTGGGGTCAGGTAATCTTCGTGTAACTCTTAATTAAGAGTATTAAAAACTCTCCTCTTTTCGGGAGAGTATTTTGTTTAGAAAAACTAAAACTAATCGAGATATAACTTTAGTTTATCAACTAAATTATGGATTTGAGATTTACTCAATATCGAGTAATGATTCCCTGCAAGGGAATGTACTTCTATGGGTTGGGCTGAGAACTGGCTCCATCCTAGGAATTCATCTTGCTTGAACTGAGGAAACTTTTTGAACAGAAAATCATAGGCTTGCGATGAGGATTCAGTTGCTTGCAGAAGAGTAATTCGACTTGGGTAAATCTGGGGAGTATAACTGAGGAAAGCTTGAATATTTGCTTTATAAACTTGCAAAATTTGTTTAATTTGCTCCAAGTTGGCATCTGGAGAGATAATTGCTGCTTGCTTTGCTGATTCTAAGATGTAATTAAGTTGTGTTTCCGGTTCTAGTTGTTGTAATTTATCCTCACAGATGGGTATTGTTTTACCGAAATTACCTCCTAAATCTTTGGCAACCAAAACAGCAAGCATTGCATCATCTATATCTGACTGTTTTAATTGAGCTATAGGTGCTTGAGTGTCAATTAAAGCTAGTAACGCCACCTGTTCGCCCAATGAGTGCAACATTTGTGCCATCTCGAATGCTACTAAACCACCAAAAGACCAGCCTCCCAAGTAGTAAGGACCTTGAGGTTGAACCCTACGGATAGATTCTAGATAATCTGTTGCCATATCTTCGATACTAATATGAGGCTTCTGTTTCCCTGTAATACCCCGTGCTTGCAATCCGTAGAAAGGCTGTTCGTTACCTAGATGGTGAGCTAAATCGGCATAACACAAAACATTACCACCAATAGGATGGACGCAGAAAAAAGGTGGCTTTGAACCTTTAGTCTGTATTCCCACTAAGGAAGACCACTGTTGGGTTTCTCCTTGCTGACGGAGAATACTTGCTAATTCCTCAATGGTTGCTCCTTGAAAGAGTGTAGAAAGAGGTAGGTTTTTGGCAAATTTATCTTGAATATGAGTCATCAACTGTACAGCTAGCAGAGAATGACCACCAACTTTAAAGAAATTATCTTGCACGCCCACAGGATGAACCTGTAAAACTTCTTCCCAAATTTGTACCAATTGCATTTCTAAAAAATCCCGAGGTGGAACAAAGTTCCTGTCCTTACTAAAACTGGATATATCTGGCGCAGGAAGAGCCTTGTGGTCTACTTTGCCATTAGAAGTGATTGGCATTTTCTCCAAGATCACAAACGCCGACGGAATCATAAAATATGGTAATGTTTCTGCTAGGTGATTCCGTAGCTCTGTAACAGTAATGCCGGGATTTGTAGGTACTATGTAGGCTACAATTTCTAAATCATCCGAGCGTAGTTTTTTCGCAACAACAACGGCTTCATTAATATTAGCAAGTTTGAGCAAATGGTTTTGAATCTCACCTAATTCTACCCTAAAACCGCGTATTTTCACTTGATGATCCATCCTGCCTAGATGTATCATTTCGCCATTAGGTAAGAGTTTTGCTAAGTCTCCCGAACGATAAATACGCTCTTGGGAATTATAAGGGTTTTGCACAAACCTTTTCGCTGTCAGTTCATCCCTGTTGAGATATCCGCGACTGACACCATCTCCACCAACACATATTTCTCCCGGTACACCCACAGGGAGAAACCGTAACTGAGAATCCATAATATATGTTGTGGTAGTGGGTATAGGAATACCAACGTTACAAACGTTTTCCTCTATTTCCCGTTCAGTAATTTCCTTGAAGGTGACATGTACTGTGGTTTCTGTGATTCCGTACATATTAATTAGCTTGACATTGGGATATACTTGTTTCCAAGCTTTAAGTTGAATGGGATATAGTGCCTCACCTCCGAAAATGATGTATCGCAATGCAATATCTACTTGCGGTTGTTTTAGGCTTTCCTGCATCAAGCTATAGAAGAAAGTCGGTGTTTGATTTAGAACAGTTACTTTCTCGCGGATAAGTAATTCCAGAAACCCAGAAGGATCTCTAGTTAGCTCTTGGGGTACCACGATTAATTTCCCACCATACAGCAATGCACCATACATTTCCCAAACAGAGAAATCAAAACCATAATAATGGAACATTGTCCAAACATCGCTGTCAGTAAAATTAAACTGCAACTTATCGTTTACCAAAAGTCGAACAACATTTCCATGTTCCAATAACGCTCCTTTTGGTTTACCAGTAGAACCAGAGGTGTAGATACAGTAAGCTAAGTTGCTAGGAGTAGTTTTGTTTGTGGGAGGATTTGCAGGTTGTGCAGTAATGCTTTCCCCATCAGTATCTAAGCATATCAGAGATGGAATTTGTGGTGGCAGGCATTTAACTAAAGCTTGAGTGGTGATTCCATAGGATACTTGAGAATCTTCAACCATGAAATCAAGCCGCTCTTGAGGATAATCAGGATCCATAGGCAGGTAAGCACCTCCTGCTTTGAGAACACCCAAGATAGCGACAATCATATCTAATGATCTGTTTAGGAAAAGAGCAACCAAAGTATCTGTTCCTACCCCTTGTTGTCGGAGGTAATGTGCTAGTTGATTGGCGCGAGTTTCCAGTTCCCAATAAGTTAGATGTTGATTTCCATAAACCACCGCTATATTGTTTGGAGTTTTACTTGCTTGTTCCTCAAATAATTGGTGAATTGTCTTCTCTTCAGGATAGGAAGCTTGTGTTGAGTTCCAAGTAATCAGTTGCTGATGTACTTCTTTTTCACTTAAAACAGTGATATCATCAATCTTTTGTTGAGGATTAGCAACCATTTGTTTGAGAACTATCTGCAAGTGGCGCAACATTTGTTCAATAGTCCTGACATCAAACAAGTCACTGTTGTATTCCCAGTATCCTTGTAATCCTGACCCTGTTTCTTCCATGGATAGAGTTAAGTCGAAAATTGCTGCATCTCTGTCCAAATTCATGGAAGATATGCTCACACCTGGTAAATTGAACTCACCTAATGGGGCATTTTGAAACACAAAACAAACCTGGAACAGAGGGTTATAACTTTGATTTCTTTCTGGACAGAGTTTTTCGACTAATTTTCCAAAGGGTAAATCTTGGTGAGCAAAAGCATCTAAAGCAACCTTTTTGATCCGTTCCAGCATCTCTTGGATTGTGGGGTTCCCCGATAAATCCCCACGCATTACCAAGGTATTGACAAAAAAACCAATTAATAAATTCAGATCGCTGACATTACGGTTGGCAATTGGAGAACCGACTAGAATGTCCTTTTGACGGCTATAGTAAGAGAGCAGAATCATAAAAGCAGTCAACAATGTCATATACAAGGTGCCTGCCGTTTGTTGACTTAGCTGCTTCAACTGCTGCGTCAATTCTTGATCGAGTTGGAAGTATAGCAAAGAGCCGTGAAAAGTTTGTACTGACGGACGGGGTCTATCTGTGGCCAGTGTCAGCAAATTAGGCGCTCCTGTGAGCTGTTGTTGCCAGTAGTTGTATTGTTCCTCCAGCATTTCATTGGTTAACCACTGACGTTGCCAGTAAGCATAATCAGCATATTGCAGTGATAGTTCTGGCAGTGGGGAGGGTTGTCCAGCGACAAAAGCTTTGTAGAGGGTGGCTACCTCTTGAATCATAATCCCCATTGACCAAACATCTGAAATGATGTGGTGGATTGTCAGCAACAGAACATAAGACTCGGAACCTAATTTTAGTAGTTTAAACCTCACTAAGGGAGCAGTTGCCAGGTCAAATGATTGTCGCACTTCTTGATTAGCTAACCATTGAACTTTTAAAGACTGTTCGCTTTTAGTTAACGGTTGCAAGTCTATCACTAACAAAGGTACGGTTACAGCCGCATCGATTACCTGTACAGCAGAACCATTTACCATTTTAAAGCTAGTACGCAGAATTTCGTGACGCCGAACAATTTCAGCTATACATTTTTCTAAAACAGCTAAGTTAAGATTACCTACAATTTGACGAGCGACTGAGATGTTGTAAGTGGAACTCTTAGCTCCTAGTCGCTCTAAGAACCATAATCCTTCTTGAGCAGAGGTTAGAGGAATTTCTCTGTCCCGTGAAATGGTGGGAATAGAAATAGAGGAAGTAAGTTTGAGTTGATTGTGCTGATTTAGTGATGCCAGAATAACTGCTTTGTGTTCATTGAGGGATTCACGTATTTCTCGCGTTAGCACTTCTTTAACAGCGCGAACATGGAGTTTTTCTCCTTCAGCCGACAACTTAATACCACGTTCTGACAATTCAAATAAAAGTTCATTTAGGTTCATAAAATAATTTCCTCCATATTTTCAGCAAAGTTATCAGAGGCAGAGATTGACAGGTTAATAGTTGTTAAAGCAAATTGCATGAGTACTAAATCTGCTAGTTGTTCAATCGTCATTCCTTCCATAATTTTTTCGATTGCTACATCTACTTCTAATTCCTTAACAAAGCGATTTTTAAGCTCCATGGCAGTTAAGGAATCCAGTCCTAGTGCATTTAAAGCTTGTGTCGGTTGTAGTTTATGTGATGAGTCAAAACCAAGAACTTTGTTTAAATGCTCTTCAATGTAATTTATCAGCAGTGCATGACGTTCTTTAAGGGGAGTAATTTCTAATTGTTGTCTAATACTGAGATTATGACTTTGTGTCTCCAGTAACAAATTTACTGATTTTTCATTTGCAGATGTGGTGCTAACATGATGCTGATATCTTTCTACTAGAACTTGTAACAAGTGTGGCAATAATTCTATCTGTTCGGGTGAAAAATTTCCCCTCTCTTCTAGCATCCGTGCTAGTTGCTGGGTATCAAATTGATGTATATAACTAGCGATTGTATCTAATTGTTTTTCGTTTGTATTGTCCCCATTTGTATTAGATTCATTTTTAGTTCCCTTGATCCAATAGCGTTGTCGTTGAAAGGGATAAGTGGGTAAAACTACCTTACTACGGGGATAATCTCGGTTAAATCCTGACCAATCAATTTTGACTCCCTGCACATATAACTTTCCTAAACTATGTAGTATTTGCTGCCAGCCTGATTGAAAAGCACGCAGAGAAGGCAGCCAAATTCCTACTTCTTCTGGCAAACACCGCCTTCCCATCCCTAACAAAATTGGCTTGGGTCCGATTTCTAAGAAGACATCATAACCTTCTTGGTGCAAGGTCTCCATACTTTGGGCAAACTTCACTGGTTGGCGTACATGATTTACCCAATAGCTTGCTGTGGCAATACTCTCGTCTGCGGTACTTCCTGTGACATTTGATATCAGTGTCATCCGTGGTTGATTGTAGGTTATTTGATTCGCTACTGTTTCAAACCACCCCATCATCGGCTCCATCAAGGGTGAATGGAAGGCATGGGATACTTGTAGTTGTTTGATCTTAATTCCTTCTGCTTCTAAGATTTCCTTAACTGTCCCAATGGCTTCTGCTGCACCGGAAATCACAATACTTTGGGGTCCGTTGATGGCGGCTATTGCAACTTTTTCTGTGTATGGGGCAATCAATTGATTTACTTTCTCTAATGATGCCATCACAGCTACCATCTCCCCTCCGTCGGGTAACTGCTGCATTAACCGTCCCCGATGAGCAATCAGTTTTAATCCATCTTCTAAACTAAATACCCCTGCTATTGTTGCTGCTACATATTCTCCTACACTATGACCCATAACTACATCTGGTTTTATGCCCCAGGATTGCCATAACTGGGCTAGGGCATATTCTATGGCAAATAGGACTGGTTGGGTGTAGGCGGTTTGATCTATTGGTGAATTTTCCCCTGGTTGTGGATACAAAATATTTAGCAGGGATTTGTCTAAATAAAGACGTAAAATGCGATCGCATTCCTCTAAGGTTTTGCGGAAGACTGGTTGGGTAGAGTAAAGTTCTCTTCCCATGTCCACATACTGGGAACCCTGACCTGTGAATAAAAATGCGATTTTCGGGCACTTTTGGCTGGTCACTTGACCTGTTAATAGTCCAGTTGTTTGGTTTCCAGTTTCAAACGCCTTTAACTGTTGAATTAACTTCTGTGTAGATTCAGCTACTAAAGCAAGGCGATGGTCAAAATGCGATCGCCCTGTATTGGCACTGAAACAAACATCAGCGATCGCTAATTCTGGATGACTTTCCAAATGGTTTTGATAGTGACTAACTAAATCTTCCAGAGCTTTTGGAGTCTTGGCAGACAGGGTCAATAGATGAAGTGGACGTTCAGGATCATCTTCACTTTTGACTTGAGGTGGTGCTTCTTCCAGAATGACATGGGCATTAGTGCCACCAAAACCAAAGGAACTCACTCCAGCTAATCTCTTTTCTGACACTGCTTGCCAAGGCTGAAGTTCAGTGGGAATTTGAATGGTCGTATTTTTGATTTTTATTAAGGGATTTAACTGTTTTAGGTGTAGATGGGGTGGAATTTCTTTATTTTGAAGAGACAAGACGACTTTAATTAAACCCGCTATTCCCGCTGCCGATTCTAAATGACCAATATTAGTTTTTACCGAACCAATCCAACAAGGTTGATTTCCCTCTCTACCTTCCATTAGCACTTTTTTAAGGGAGTTCACTTCAATAGGGTCTCCCAAAGAGGTGCCTGTACCGTGTGTTTCTACATAACTAATCTGTGCTGCTTTGACCCCTGCTTTTTCTAAAGCTTGACGAATAACCGCCTGCTGAGAAGGACCATTAGGTGCGGTCAGTCCGTTAGTTAAACCATCTTGGTTAATTGCTGAACCTTTGATAACTGCCTGAATGTTATCTCCATCTCTGAGGGCATCTGAAAGACGCTTTAGGATAACTACTCCGCATCCTTCCCCTCGGACATAACCATCAGCACTGGCATCAAAAGTCTTACAGCGACCGTCAGCCGCCATCATGCGTGCTTGAGAGAAAGTGATAGTTGCTTCTGGAGACAGAATCAAGTTTACTCCCCCAACTAGGCATAGATTAGACTCTCCAGTTTGCAAACTCTGACAGGCTAAGTTTACTGCCACCAGGGATGACGAGCAAGCTGTATCTATCGTCACACTTCCTCCCCGTAAGTTTAGCACATAGGATAAACGATTGGAAGCAATTGAAGAGGCAGTGCCAGCACCACTATATGCTTCTATACGTGATAAATCTTTGTAGAGAAGTCTATGATAATCGGCGTTGCTTATGCCGATAAACACACCAGTTTGACTACCTGCTAAAGATTCTGGGACTATTCCAGCATTTTCTAAAGCTTCCCAACTTACTTCTAACAACAGTCTTTGCTGGGGATCTATATGCTGTGCCTCACGGGGAGCAATCCCGAAGAAACTGGGTTCAAACTGATCCACTTGTTCCAGAAAGCCACTATAGCGAGTATTCATTTTCCGAGGTGTAGCTGCTTCTGGATGATAAAAGGTGTCAATATCCCATCGTTCTGATGGTACTTCAGTAATAGTATCTACACCATTACGTAATATATGCCAGAAGGCTTCGGGAGTTTTTGCACCAGGAAAACGACAGCCAATGCCAATAATTGCTATGGGTTCCATTTCTAATTTCATTGCCTTAAGTATGTTTGTATATATCAGGACTTACGCAAGGGGTGCCAGAAACTCGGTTTTTTCGTAGATTTTTATAGCTCAAACCAACGATTTCTCGTAGAAACTGGGTTTATTTGCGTAAGTCCTATATATCTCAGCCAATCACTTACGGGGATGGTCAATCCGTCGTAGAGTAATGCGCGACAAATTCATAGTTCCAGTGTGAAAACCAATAATACAAAAACTGAGATATTTTTCATATCTGGCTACTACTCTCTCCCCTACCAGATTTACAGCTTCTTTTCGATTTGCTTTTAAGTTTTTCAGCCATGCTCTGAGAGTACGTTCGTAGTGTTTTCTATCATTCCTAAGTGCTACAACCTCAAAAATTTTCTCAGTTGCTTTGGCAATCTCTGCCAGATGAGGTAAATCCGATTCTGGGAATATTTCTTCTGCAAAAAATTGACTGACGTCTTCTCGTTGAGAGTTCTCGTATACTATGGTTTGCAGGGACATATAGCCACTTGATTTCAACCATTCATGGCAACGTTGAAAAAATGTACGATAGCGCTCTATTTTCTGCTCTTCTGAGAGTTCCAGTTTTGCAAAATGCTCAAATGCACCAATTGAGATAATTGCATCGAAAGGTTCTTCTGGAAGGTAGTCAGACCAACTTTTTAACTGAACTTCAATTTGTGGCTGGTTGAGCGATTCAATCCACTCTGCCTGAGCTTTACTTAATGTCAGACCTACAGCTTGGTCAATATTGTGCATTTCCACAAGGCGTTTCAGGGTGCTACCCCAACCACAACCCACATCTAATACTCTTTTAGCCCCAATAGCTCGGGCTTGGTTAATATGAAAATCAATCTTTCTTAACTGTGCTGACTCAAGGTTATCATTTTCTTCCCAAAGTGCGCTGGAATAGGTACTAGTTGGATCAAGCCAAAGTCGATAAAAATCATTACTGACATCATAATGATGTTGAATTGCCTCAGCTGATGCACCAGGATTAAGAACATTCACACTAGTAGTCATAGTCATTTCATCTCTTTTCAAAAACTAATTGACTTTATTAATCTGCTTTTCAGAAAGCAGAAATTCCTTGCTTAAGCTTTTACCTTGTTCTCCTCTGACAAATATCCAACCAGAGTTTCTATGGTGGGGTAATCGTATATCAAAGTAGGATCGAGTTCATATCCCAAGCACTCTTCCAAATCACCAGTCATACCCACTGCGGCAGAAGAGTCTAGACCATAACGTTCAAAAGGAATCTTCACATCTATCTCATTAGGCTCAATTTCCAACAATTCTGCTAAATAAGAAACTAACCAAGCTTGTATTTCTACTGTGGTTGGTAGGTTCTTTTGTACAGTTTCTTTGAAATTTTGATCATCAGCAACCGCAGTCATTTCAGTGAATTGAGTAGTTTGGATTTCCATTGTTTAAATCTCCTTAGTTTTTGTTGGTATATTTCATCTGAGAGAATTACTAAAACTACTTAGCTTTTTTAGCCTCTATCAGTTCTGGTGTAGGTGTCTTGACATTCCAGGCTAAGCCAATCACTTCCATAACACGGATGACATAGTAACCGAAGTCAACTTGCCACCATTGCAGCCCAAACTTGGCTGAATTTGGAAAAGCATGGTGATTGTTGTGCCAAGCTTCTCCGCCTGTGGGGACGGCTAACCAGATATTGTTTGTACTATGCTCACGAGTATCAAAAGGACGGTTGCCATAGAGGTGAGTAATTGAGTTGATGCTGTTGGTAAAGTGGTATGAAAGAAATAGGCGAACACAGCCTCCCCAGAGAAATCCGGAGAGTAAACCCATACTTGTTCCTGTTAACATTCCTCCAATAACAGTAGGGATGACTAATCCCAGTAATACCCAGACATAGTAGAGCTGATTAACTTTTGAAATTACAGAATCTCGAAGTAAGTCTTTAGCAAACAAAAAAGGATTTGTAATTTCATGAGTAAATGTCCAGCCAACCTGAGCGTGCCATAATCCTGGAATTATATCTATGGGTTCTTCTTCAATGCAATAAGGTGAATGAGGGTCTCCCGGCTTATCGCTGTATTGGTGATGGCGCCTGTGATTACTTACCCAATAAATCAGGGGTCCTTGACATGCCATAGAACCAAGGATAGTCAGGAGAATTTTGACAACAAAATGAGCTTGGAAAGCAGAGTGGGAAAAGAGTCGATGAAAACCAACACTAACGCCTGTCAATGTCAAAAGATACAGACTAATCAGTAATCCAATTTCTACTTTTTTAACACCTGATTGTAAGGCTATTGCTACTGCTAATATTGTTCCCACTAAAGGGATAATATTAATAACTAAAGCATGGATCAACTGCTGATTTTTTAAATGATCCCCTTTTATGGTTATGTTTTTCTTCTTACTCCAATTGGTAGAATTTTCCATTACGCTGTCCAATTGCATCACCTTTCACTCCATTAGATATATTGACTTTCGGTTCTATACTTATTTACCACCTTGTACTTTCTCTAACAAAGATTCGACATCTGTCTGTAAATACCGAAATTTTGCCTTTTGCCAAGGATCTTCACTCCAATCTTCAATCACATTCAAACTGCCATTGAGAAATGCATTTTTACAGGCATGACGCTGAATCTTTCCACTGGAAGTCTTAAGAATACTCGCAGTTTTGACTAGGACAGTAGCATAAACCTGTAAGCCATGCTGTGCAGTCACAGCCTGAGAAATATTCCCTACCACCTCCTGAACATCCAGTTTCCTTAGGTAAGACCGCTCCACCTCCTGAACAATCACTAATCGTTCTTTATCCTTAGCCTCCACCGTAAACGCTGCGCCAGAACCAGCCTTTAGTGCTCTATGGCTATTTTCCACAGTCAATTCTATATCTTGGGGATAGTGGTTTTGTCCCCGGATGATAATCACATCCTTGATCCGTCCGGTGACGAATAACTCACCATCTTGCAAAAATCCTAAATCTCCTGTGCGTAGAAATGATTCTTTTTCTGTATTTGCGATGTAAGCATTAAAGGTCTGTTGAGTCAGTTCTGGTTTCCTCCAATAACCCTGAGCAATACTTTCTCCACAAGCCCAGATTTCCCCCACTTCTCCATCAGCACACTCGATTAAGGTTTCAGGGTTTACAATCACAATTTTTTGGTCTAACCAAGTGCGACCACAACTTACAATTGCTTGGGAATCCACTGAGGATTCATCAGCAGGAACAATTCGATTTTGTAATAATTGAGTTCCTTCGACAAAGCGAATAAGTGGTGGTTCTGCTTTTAAACCTCCTGAAACAATTAAAGTCGTTTCAGCCATCCCATAGCAGGGGTAAAATACCTCTTTACGAAAGCCGCAATCAGCAAAAGTTTGAGCAAACCGCTCCAGTGTTTGGGCACGAACAGGTTCAGCCCCAGTGAAAGCTACTTCCCAACTGCTCAAATCAAGACTTTCTAGTTGTTCCGGCTTAATCTTGTTGACACACAACTCATAAGCAAAATTTGGACCACCACTGGTAGTTGCTTTGTATCGGGAAATAGCTTGTAACCAACGAATAGGCTTTTGCAGAAAAACCACAGGAGGCATTAAAATCATCGGTGCTCCTACGTAAAGGGGTTGTAGGATGCCACCAATTAAACCCATATCATGGTATGGGGGTAACCAGGATACTCCCAGACTATTGGATGTATCTTGAAAGCACTTATGGATTACTGCACAATTATGCAGCAGGTTCCCATGAGAAACCATCACCCCTTTCGGTGTTCCTGTAGAACCGGAAGTGTACTGGAGGAATGCCAATGTGTCACTGTCTATTGACAAAGGCTGCCAATCATCAGCTTTGTTATTGTCAATATCATCTGTAGTTATACAACATAAAGTTGCTAATTCTGGTTTTTCTTTTAAGGTTTTTTCAAAATTGCTGACAACAGATGTAGTTGTCAAGGCAATTGTTGCTTGGGCATCAGATACAATCGCTTGTAATCGATTGCTGTGATGATTGCGTTTGGGTGGATATACGGGAACTGCAATAACTCCCGCATATAAACACCCGAAGAAAGCAGCAATGAATTCTAGTCCTGGTTGATAGAGTAAAAGTGCCCTTTCACCCCTTGCTTTCATGCTTTGTAGAATAGCAGCAATAGCTCGTGCTTTTTTGTCTAACTCTTGATAAGTTAAGTTGACCTCTTGTGTTTCTCCGTTAAGGAGAAAGGTAAAAGCAATATTATCTGACTGATGTTTCTCTCTATGGCGAAGTAAATCAACTAAACTACTGATGTTTTTCTCTAATACACTTGTTTTGTACATTGTGTTAACTCTACATCTAATTTCGATCTCTGCAAATAAAAATCATGATAAGTAGCCATCATGAACTGCATACACCTTTCCCTCATGAAAATACCTCTTAACCTGTTAAGAGTTTCCTATTTTCAAGTTAGCCCCCATGAACTTTGGTACACAACCAAGGATGAAAACAATTCCCTGACTCTGGGCGGGGAAACCCCGCCCCTACTCCTTCCCTCCTTCCCTCCTTCACTCCTTCCCTCCTTCACTCCTTCACTCCTTCACTCCCCCACTCCTAACTCCTAGGACTAGGGTAGGAAGAAGAAAGATGAAAATACTCTCTTCCCACCAGAAGAATACCGATTTAATAAACCGTGTACTGTTCAACAGAACTGGTTGCATTGTCTATAGATTTCACTCTTCAAGGAACCACGACGCAGTTCATCCGAGAGGATTGGAATTGTAAGACGGATACCACGACGACGGAGCTAATTAGGGATTCTACGACTGTGTAACCTTTATCTCCAACCACTCAAAGAGGGCGAATACAAAAGGAACTGTGCCAGAACACTTTACTGCTCCTTCTTCCATTAATTATTCAAAAAAATTGACCAAAAAATAAACTGGATACAAGCCCCCGGATTCATCCGTGAAGAGGAAAAAATATTTTCCTTATTTCATTAGCCCCTCGATTCATCGATGGGGTAATACTTTTGACTTTTGACTTTTGACTTCCGCGTTGGCGTAGCCGCCCTTTAAGGGCTAGCGGTTGACTCGTTTCTCTGTCTGATCTGGACTAAGAAAATAAGAAAAAAGGTTATACCATTCTTAT
Source organism: Calothrix sp. MO_167.B12 (assembly GCA_030066045.1). Lineage (GTDB taxonomy): Bacteria > Cyanobacteriota > Cyanobacteriia > Cyanobacteriales > Nostocaceae > Calothrix_A. The sequence goes on along the minus strand of JASJCJ010000039.1, from coordinate 1,522 downwards.
CTTATGTGAAGCTGCACATAATTAATGAGCTGAAAGCCTTATATATAGGTACTATTTCTGTGTGGCTTCATAAAAAATTGGTATTACTGGTTTACCTCGTAATGAACCTGCCGATCTAGCTTTCCTTGTTCATCTCATCTGCCTTTGCTTGCAGATTTTCTCAGATTTGCTTTCAAATCCGGGATTTTTGCCACTGATAAAACCATCTTACCACTTACCAAGCTTTCCCACTTTCCATAGCGTTCTGGAAAGTCTCGCCACGGTACTCCTGTTTTCAGTATCCGTAGAATTCCATTGATAACTGTACTGTGGTCATTACTTGCCTTAGCCACGCTTTTCCACTTTCCATAGCGTTCTGGAAAGTCTCGCCACGGTACTCCTGTTTTCAGTATCCGTAGAATTCCATTGATAACTGTACTGTGGTCATTATTTGCCTTACCCGTTCGGGGTTTCTGCGGTGGAAGTAGCGGTTGTAACCCCTCCCACTGTTCATTACTTAAGTTTCCTCGATTCATTAATGCACCCTATGTTTTACTTAAGTTTCCTCGATTCATTAATGCACCCTGTGTTAGGGAAGCTCTTCCTCAGGAGGCTCGCCTATTTTTGAGGATACAACGACAACGAGTTTGAAAACATGCCCTAGATGATGGAATTGCGATTCACATATTGAGTAAAACGCTCAAATTCAGTACTGGTCTTAAATCACATAAAAAAGCCTGACCAAAATCATTGTTAATTCAGAATAGTCAGTCTTGATAACGCGAACGGTAAGTTCACAATCACAGTGATAAATTTAAGCCAAACATGTACCTTTGTCTAGATAATGTTTGGAAAAGTTTACGAACATAATGCATTTTACAAGACTATTATTGATTTAAAAAAAAGTGAGTGTTTTTGTCAATCAGTCTAAAGATATAGATCAGATTGTTAATCAAAGACGTTAAATTATTTTTTATTATTCCTATAAAAAGAATTGTTTTTATAGGACTTACACAGTGCAAAAAAATAATTATAAATGGCACACATACTTAAAGTTTATCAGATTTAATTTACGGTAAAACACTGAACTACAGAAAAACATGGGTAAGCAAAATTTAATAAAGCTGGATATTAATACGCATGATTTAAAATTTTAATTTATACTCAAAATTTTACGTGTAGTTGCGTGTATTTAATAAGCATTGCAATAAAGCTACATCATTTAATTTAGTTATTATGGCGTTTTTCAGGTTTTATCATTAATACTGAGTGATTAAAATATATCATTCTTATTTGCATAAATGTCATTTAATTTACATTAAAACAAAATAACTCAGTCTGTAACAATAGTAATTATTGTGTTTTTTTTTACCATAGTATTTCTCGCGAATAATTTCGGATTGGTATAGTAGTTAGATAAAATCAATTATTTCCTAGTTAGATAAAATCAATTATTTCCTAGTTAGATAAAATCAATTATTTCCTAGTTAGATAAAATCAATTATTTCCTAGTTAGATAAAATCAATTATTTCCTAGTTAGAT
>JASJCJ010000263.1 GCA_030066045.1 Calothrix sp. MO_167.B12 | reverse complement strand
ACTTAAAACCTCTCTGGTAAACCTCTCTCCTAGTAAGAGAGAGTCTTTGAAACCCCCATTTTCTTGTAGGGAAGGGGGGATAGGGGGGTTAGGTTTGGGAGGTTTTAATGTTAATAAACATACTTTTCAAACATCCTCTTAGGTAAACTTATTTACTTTCATCAACAATGAGCGATTTAGAAATTGAGGATCGAAAGCAGCTAATCACTTTACTCAAGGATATACCAGAATTAGCCACAGAGCGATCGCGTTTACAAATTCTGGAATTGGCTGGACTGAAGCAATTAGCACCAATGATAGACCTATCAGGAGCTTCCTTTGTTGCAGTTAGTGAGATTGTCAGCTATCTATCGAAGTATGGTGGTTTAACTTATGAGCATAAGACACTAGGGCTATTTTTGAACACTCTCAAAGGCTTTGTGGGGGTTCAACAGCAGGAGTTATTAGATAGATTATTGATCAAATACAACTTAATGACACCTATAGCTGCACTTCCGAGTGTTGATAGCTGGAAGGGTGGAGAAACAACAGTAGATGTTCTGGAAAAGATTGTTGGTGAGAATACACTACGTCCTATTGCCTTTTTAGAACGAGGACTAGAGACGGCGCGTTCTGTTGCATACATTGGAGTTCAGTCTGGGCAGAAACGTTGGTCTGGTACGGGATTTCTGGTAGCTGAGGATTTATTGCTCACAAATAATCACGTTTTACCAAGTACAGATTTATTACAAAGTTCTATATTTCGCTTTAACTACGAAGATGACTTTCAAGGGCATGCCCAACCTAGTGAAGAATATCATGCCAAACCCAATGGATTTTTTCACACCAATCAAGCTTTGGACTATACTGTGATTCAGTTGGATGGGGAACCAGGACAAAAATGGGGATGGCTGCCTTTACTATCGAGAAATATTGAGCGCAGAGATAGAGTGAATATAATCCAGCATCCGGCAGGTAGACCTAAAGAAATTTCCTTTCAAAACAATTTTGTTGAGTTCATAGGAGGTAATGTAGTGCAATATGTTACCTCTACGTTAAATGGCTCTTCCGGATCTCCAGTGTTGAACGATGGATGGGAGGTTGTTGCTCTTCATCATGCAGGAGGTAATATTTCTGAACCCACAACCCAACGACGTTATTTTAGAAACGAAGGTATACTAGTAGGGAAGATTTTAGCTGATTTACCTCCAGAATTAAAAAAATTACTGCATATAGCAGCCAGTTAGATTTTTGCAGACTGAATTCCATCAATTAGGCAGCCTTAGTGATGTCCCTAAAATCCGAACTGTTAAAGTTTTTATCGCGAATGCCTAATACTCAAACAGTTCGGGAGCGTAAAGCATTATTAGTTGCCACAGAATTTGATGGACTTGAACGCCAAATTAGTTACGAGGGAATTAATCTAGTATTTTTTAATGGATTAATTGAACAGTTGCGCTCTGAAGGACAGGGGAATCTGGTTTCTTTTTTAAGAAATCTGGTAAAAAGCGGTTGGATAGGATCAGAGGACAAACATCGGTTTACTACTCTTGCAGATGCTGTTCAAGGACTAACAACAGAACAATGGGAAAGAGAGTTTTGGGGGGTTAGCAATAACAGTGACTCTTCCCATGTACCTTTTGTATTACCACAGTTAGATATTTCAACATTCACTGGACGTGAAGATGAGCTAAGGCAGCTAGAAGAAATATTACTTTCCCAGCAAGGAGAGAAAGTATGTAGCATTGTGGGATTGACAGGAGGAGGAGGCATTGGCAAATCTGCCTTAGCGTGTCATTTTGCTACGATTCATCAAGATAAATTCCCTGATGGTGTAGTTGGCTTACGAGTAGATAACAAGGATGTGGATACCATTGCGCGGGAGTTTGCGCGGCAAATTGGCAAGCCGATTGATCCAGATGACGATTTAGAAGCTAGATCAATTATGCAAGAATTATTTGCTTCTAGACGTATGCTACTGATTTTTGATAATGCAGAAGAAGCTGATATCAAAGTGCTACGTCCGGGAGGAAACCTTTGTGCTGTAATTGTAACTACCAGGAACCAGAATCTACCTTTTTCTTTGGACGTATCAGAAAACGATACCATTAGGCTGCAATCCCTATCCGAACAAGATGCCCTGGATTTACTCAAAAAAATTCTGGGAGAATCCCGCATTGAAACTGCGATAGCCGCAGCCCAACGGGTAGCACAAATGGTTGGCAGATTACCATTAGCACTACAGGTAGTGGGAGCTGCGCTGCGGGGAAAACCACGTTCCTTTGAAACATATGCAGATTCCTTACAAGCTCAAAAAGATCAATTGAAACTCCTGCCTCGATTGCGAGTGAGAGGAGATGATGAACTCAATGTAGAAGCCTCCTTGAATTTAAGTTTAGAGTCACTGGAAGAAGAAGAGATTGATTTTTTTGCTTGCTTGAGTGTTTGTGCAGAGGAAGGATTTGCCATTAAAACGGCGATGGCAGCAACAGGTTATGAGGATGAGTGGGAAGCAGAAGAATTTTTAGACAAATTGTATGAACTATCGTTGCTGAACTATACAAAAACTGAACAGGATCGCTTTGTATTACATCCCTTAGTTCAGGAGTATGCAAAATCCTTAGCCCAAGAACGAAATTTGCTGACAATAGCAAAAGAACATCATGCCCAGTTTTTTGTGGAGTGGTTACAGTCTGACAAATTAGAAGATGTAACAGTAGTTGCTGAAGTTGCGACAAATTTGGATGATGTGATCTTAGCTGCTGAGTGGTTGCAGAATCATGACACTGATACTGCACAGCGCAAAATGAAAAACTATAAATTTGCTTTACAGCTACAGCCATTATTTGAGCAATATGGGTACTGGAAAAAGGCAATTACTTTGATGGCAAGATTCCAATCTTGGGCAGAGCAATTGGAGGATTGGAATGCAGTCGTTAAATATCAAACGCATGAGGCTCGCTACTTGTCTTTTGAGGAACAATTTGAACGAGCCGAAGAAATATTGAATTCTGCACGCATAAATTTACACAAAATTGCAGATCGAGATACTCGGAAGAGACGTGAAGCTAAGGTGCTGAATGTACTGGGTGGTGTCTTTCACAAACAAGCTAAGACGGAAGAAGCGATTCAAGTTTTTAGAGATGAAATTCTGATTGAAGAAGAGATTGGTAATGATAAATCACTAGGCATTGTTTGTAATCGCTTAGGCAATTTATTACAATCTCAAGACAAACTTGAAGAAGCACAGCAAGCCTTTGAGCGACGAGTTGCGATTGCTGAAGCCCTCAATGACAAATCATCCCTTGCCATAGGATTGAACTGTTTAGGGGGAGTACTCCAGCAACAGGGTAAATTGGAACAGGCGCAGCAAACTTTTGAAAGAGGAATTGAAATTGCCGAAGCCCTCAATGACAAATCTTCTAGATATGCATGGATTTTACACAATTTAGGCAGAATTTGGAAATCAAAAGGAGAATTTGAGGAAGCCGAATTAATTCTCAAGAAAAGTCAGGAAATTTTTGAGGAAGAAAAGAATTTACCTGATTTAGCAAAGGTTATGAATACTCTAGGTAGTGTCTTAGAAAAACAGCAGAAATGGGATGAAGCAGAAAAAATTTTACGCCAAAGTTATGATTTAGCCTTCAAGCTTGGGGATAAACTAGGACAAGCAATTATAGCCAATAGCTTAGGGCAAATTATGGCTCACCAAGGTGGAGAAAAAAACTTTAAACTTTCAGAAATGTACTTTAGGAAAAGTATCAAGTTAGGACAAGAACTTGATAATAAATACCATTTAGCCAAAGCTCATACTGCTATGGGGCAAGCATTTTTAGCTCATGATTTTTTTGACCAGGCTGTTGATGAATTAACTCAAGGTTTTGAAATTGATGAAAGCTTATCCAATATTCGTGGGTTAAAAATTGTCACTCCTAACCTAACTTATACTCTATCTAGATTAGGGAAAAGAGAGGAAGCACTGACATACTGTGAAAGGGCAATAACAATTGCTCCCAATTATTCAGGGTTCCTGCAATTACGTGAAAAAATTCAAGCAGCTATGTCAACAGGTATTCAGCAAACTTACCTTCAAACTGGCTTGATTCTATACATTAAACGTAATAAAAAAGATAACTTCCGTTGGGGAAGAATTGCACCGGATGATGGGAGTTTACACATTACTTTTAATGAAAAATTTATCGGTTCTAAATCTATATCTAAGCTGACTAAAGGAGCTTTAGTTGAAGTTGAAGTTAAGAAAAAATATGGAAAGCTTTATGCAACACAGATCAGCGTTATTGAAGATGAAGAGGAAGAATATTTAAGTTTTGATAGAGATTTTTACACAAGAAATGAGCTCGATACTGAATTATATTGAAGAGCATATTTGGGGTACATGAACCTCGAAAGTGGACAAATCGCCCATGAACAGCTTCTGTCACTCTGGGAAAAGAAAAATAAACGTAGGTTGGGTAGAAGGTCGTGAGACCCAAGAATACCGGGGTTTTTGGTTGTTGGGTTACTCGCGAAGCGTATCCGCAGGATTCACCCGTCCACCGGACTGGCTCACCACTGCGCGTCTACATTCCTCAATCCAACCTATGCCTAACCTAAATCAGCACGAGTTGTGGCTTTGTCGCTCCAGACAATTACTTCATAATCATGTTTACCGCAAGCTATTTCTTCACCTGTTTGACTGTATATTTCTAAATAGCCATCGTCCCCATCTGTTACCACAATCACTGCATATACTGGAACATTGTCTACAGAAATTTGATGGACTCTCGCACTACCAAAATCTGCATCTTCCACATTTTCTTTATAGAATTTATAAGCTTGCTTGACATTATTGGGGAGGTCATTTACATCAACCCAAGTTCCTAAATCTATAGCGAAAGTAGGCTCCTCATCAGAGTTTTTCCGGGCATCATCAAAGATATTTTTAACAGATTCTTGTAACTCTTGTGCAGATGTCATTTGTAATCCTCCTAATTAAGTTTAATAAAATTAAAAATGTCTCTACAAAATATATTTGTCATATTCTTTTTTCAAATTGGTGTTAGAAAATGGGATACTCCTTTTTTCATCGAATCAATACAATCAGATTCGATACTACACCAACCTCAAATCCTATTTCTTCTGCCTTAAGATGTACTTTATAAATAACCTCTAAGAATGGTAAATGGTTAATTAATGATAAGATAAAGTTATAAGTCTAATTTTATTCACAAATAGCGTATATCTTTTCATTAGGTTTTATATTGAAGAAGACCTAACTATTAAAATGTTAATGGGGAGTTTGGCTGTATGCTGTCTGTCAGGGATGCACAAACCACTATTTTCAATCTAGTTCAACCCCTCCAACATCCCCAAGATACGGAGGTAGTGGATTTGTCGTCAGTAAATCGCATTCTCGCAACACCAATCACCAGTCAGTTAGACTTCCCCCATTGGGATAACTCGGCGATGGATGGCTATGCAGTACGTTATGCAGATGTAGAGCAAGCCAGCCAAGAACAACCAACTATTTTAGAAATTGTTGAAGAAATTCCCGCTGGATGCCAACCCAAATTAACTATTCAATCTGGACAAGCGGCGCGGATTTTTACTGGTGCAGTTATGCCAAAGGGTGCGGATACGGTGGTAATGCAGGAAGAAACCCGCCGGGAAAATAACCATATTGCAATCCTTTCTGCACCCAAACCCCAGGGATTTGTCAGATACCAAGCCTCTTACTACCAAGCCGGAAACCAACTACTACCAACAGGTATACGTTTAAACGCCCCAGAAATTGCTGTTTTAGCTGCTGCTCAATGTCCACAAATCAGTGTTTACCGCAAACCAAAAGTTGCAATTTTATCCACTGGTGATGAACTAATCACCCCAACTCAACCCCTCCAGCCAGGACAAATTGTGGATTCCAATCAATATGCATTGGCAGCTTTAGTCAGACAAATGGGGGCAGAACCATTATCAATGGGGATTATACCTGATGATAAAGAAGCCTTACAACGAGCGATCGCCCACTCAATTACCCATGCAGATATAGTTCTTTCCTCTGGTGGTGTCTCGGTGGGTGAATACGATTACGTAGAGCAAATTATTACATCACTCAACGGTAAAATTCATATCCGCGCCGTGGCAATGAAACCAGGTAAGCCCCTCACCTTTGCCACCTTTGACCATAGCCAACGTCCTGTTTTATACTTTGGTTTACCGGGAAATCCCGTTTCTGCCCTAGTTACATTTTGGCGATTTGTGCAACCAGCGATCGCTAAATTTTCGGGTTTAGTTGATGGTTGGGAACCGCAATTTATTAATGCGATCGCAACTCAAGAATTGCGTGGTGCTGGGAAACGAGAGACCTATCTTTGGGGGAGGTTAAATTTAGTTGATGGGGTGTATGAATTTCAATTGGCTGGTGGTAGTCACAGTTCTGGTAACTTAATCAATTTAGCTCAAACCAATGCTTTAGCAGTAATACCTGTAGGTGAGAAATTGATTACTGCTGGTAATTCGGTAAAGGTATTAAAGATTGGCAATTAAATCAATTTGTAATTATGCTCCTTACAGCAAGGGTTGCAAAAATTTTTCTTCTACCTCATTTATAGGGGTTTTCATTTGGATGGAATACAGTTATAACCTCACCCTGTCCTAATGGACATCCCTCTCCTTATTAAGGATGCTGCTGGCGAATAGTAGGTTTGACCCCTCACCAGACTAAAAGCTGGGGATTATTGTCATAATTTGGACTTGTTTTTTCTGCCCCCACTCCCCCACTCTCCCACTCCCCCACTCCCAAGAGGGTGATAGCCCTGATTCGCCATTGGTATCCTTATTAAGGAGAGGGAAAGATTTTTGCACACTATAAAGAAATTTTTCCATCCCCTTGATCTTCACGTTACGTCACCCCTTATGTTGATGAATATCTAGAAAAAACGAAACGAAGACATCATGTACAGCATTGGGGAATATTCTCGGATTGCCCAGGTTTCTAAGCGTTTACTGCGTTACTACGATGAAATTGGTCTTTTTCAACCAATCAAAGTTGATTCTGAAAGTGGGCATCGTTACTACAGCGCGAGCCAATTACCCGAACTCAATCGCATTCTCGCCCTCAAAGAGTTGGGGTTATCGTTAGATCAAATTCGGCGATTTATTAAAGATGATATATCCCTGGAAGAAATTCAGGGTATGTTGTTGATGAAAAAAGCCGAGTTAGAGCAACAGGTACTGGATGAACTCAAACGCATTCGCACAATTGAATCACGCTTAAAGCAAATTCAGGATCGGGCTACCCATGTACGTGATGTGGTGGTGAAGCAAGTCCCCCAACAAAGGCTGATGGGGATACGCAAGGTCTTATCACAAGCAGAGTCAGCAGATGATTTGTTCTGGTCTGTGATGAACGTTCTCCCTGGGGAAAATGATAGTACCTATGGAGCTATGACGATTGTAGTTCACGAAGATGGAATAAGTAGCGATCGCACCGATGTTGAATTCGGAAGATTGCTTCATAAAACTAACCATGCTCCCCTAACCATGCGAGATGGTATAACTCTGGCTCCGCGTCAGCTGCCAGCAGAAACAATGGCAACTTTTATTCCTCCTACCAGTTACTGTGCCAAGTTTCTGGGATATAACGCCATCGGTGAATGGGTGGAAGCCAATAACTATGCTTTTGCTGGTCCGGCACGACTAGTACTTCTGGAATTACCCAAACAACCAGGTGATACGGACTTCGTGATGGAAATTCAGTTTCCCATCACAAAACGTACAGTCGATCTCGACTTGCTGTCAATAAACTAGCACTTTTATCAGCAAGAGACGGATATTAATTAATGTCAATGTCATTAAACTTAGCAATATCGTTCAAAAACAGGAGTAAATAAATGATTGCCAACAACAAAACTATCGGCATGGATATCAAAGCTTTGCTTTCTACATTATGGATATTTGTACTGTTTAATATGATTTTCCGAGACCTTCATGAGTTTGGTAGACCTGGGTTTCTAGAGGAAATTATGACAGGAACCGTAAACGGCGTTCAAATAACTGAAGAACTTATGCTGATAGGCGGAATCATGGCGGAAATTCCAATTTCTATGGTTCTTTTGTCTCGGGTATTAAAGTATAGATTCAATCGCTGGGCAAACATGATCACAGGTGCAATAACGATTGTGCTTGTTATACAAAATAGACCAGCGGATCTGGATGATATATTCTTTGCAACGATAGAAATTGTGTCTCTGTTATTCATTGTCTGGTGTGCTTGGAAGTGGCGTAAACCAACCTATGGAACACAATTAAAAAACCTTGAATCAATACAGTAATTACCGAAAAAATTGAATTGATAATGGGAAAAATACGTTAAACCAAGTAATACGATTGTGCTTTAAATGTATATATCAGAGAAATAAATTAGTCAAATAATCGGAGGTTATGATGAACCATTCAGTTAAATTTTGGGACAAAATTGCCGAAAGCTATTCCAAACAACCCATTACTGACGAAGCAGCTTATCAGAAAAAGTTGCAAGTCACACAGGAATACTTTAAACCAGATATGGAAGTGTTGGAGTTTGGCTGTGGCACGGGATCAACTGCTATTATTCATGCACCCTATATTAAACACATTCGAGCAATAGATGTCTCATCAAAAATGATTGAAATTGCCCAAGGTAAAGCTGAGGCACAAAACATCAACAACGTCACCTTTGAACAATTGACTATCGAAGAATTAACTGTAGCCGATGAAACATTTGATGTAGTGTTAGGACTGAATATTTTGCACTTACTTGAAAATAAGAAAGAAGTAATCGCTAAAGTTTACAAGATGCTCAAACCAGGCGGGGTTTTCGTCACCAGTACCGTGTGTTTGGGAGATACGATGAAGTGGTTTAAGGTTATTGCGTCGATGGGAATATTTTTGGGTTTGATGCCGTTAGTTAAAGTTTTCACCACGAAAGAATTGGAAAACAATTTGATTGATGCTGGTTTTACAATTGACTACCATTGGCAACCGAACAAAAGCATACGTAAAGGGGTGTTGAAATTAAAAGGGGTGTTTATTGTAGCGAAGAAGGCTGAAATAAACTATCAAAGTTAATGCGATAGACCACTAGGGTCTGTTTTCAAACCCAAAATTAGCATCAATTGTAGGTTGGGGAGCCACTCTTGTGCGCGGGTTCCCCGCGTTGAGAGAAGTGGCGTTTGAGGAACGTAGACGCGGAGCGGCTTCTCGTGCCTCGCTCCGCGAGGAGCTGCGCTAACGCCGTCAGGCGTTCCCGAAGGGTAGAGTAACCCAACATTCTTCGTTCATTTGTTGGGTTTCACTCCGTTCTACCCAACCTACACGATAGTTTGAAAACAGTCCCTAGGGAACAAATCCGCATATTGTAGCAATTCCTAGGATAGAAGTCGGGGAGTGCTCACACCCGCGACTTGTCACAGAAAAAAATTGATTCTTGATGCACATTCGATAATTTATTTGGTTAAGATAAGGTTATTAAAAAGTTAATTTATTTTTAAATAAAAATCATAAATGATTTAATATTATCAATTTTCTGGATGTAGTATCAAGGGGAAATAGAAAGATTTACTACAAAATTTATTTTCTTGGGGATTACACAGAAATTTTCATGAATTTATATTTTTTATCTCAGAAAAATAGAACAAATATTATATATCTATAAAGGGTATAAATTAGTCAATCATTGTCAAACAAATACTTAACTAAGTTGGGATGATATTTTGGCTGCATTTATTATGTAAGACTTAATGGGGTGAAATAAGTACTAGGTCAAACCACCTGATGACACCCCTTTCCTTAATAAGGAGAGGGGCTGGAAATGAGGTTCATTTTGAGCTTTAACTACGCCTGTGTACTTACTTACTTAAAAGCATATTAATTTTGGTGTTCTGGAATTTTGGTACTGCTGAAAATTGGGATGATTTAGCCAAATTGAGAATAATTTTTTTCTGCTATAGCTGTTAATTCATGTACCAAATATGCAATGTCTAAATATGAGAAACACATTTTTATTCGCTTTATCAAAGTCTTGCTTTATTGGAGTTATAAAACGTGCATCTCCAGAATGAAAGAGAACAGGGAATGAGCAACAGGCAACAGACAACAGGGAAAGAAGCCGCCCACAAGAGGTGGGGTTTCAATTTTCCACGACATACAAGGAATTTTTTGCCCATAAGGGGCGAGGCTTTAAACCTTACTTCGGGGCTTACTTTTTTCTTCTGTTAAGAGTTCCCTCTTGCCTGTTCCCGCCCCCATTCAGTCAGCAGTCAACAAGATTTGCTAAGTAAAAAAAGGTTTGTATGAGATTGTCAGTTCCAGCTTTTGTGAAAAAGTTTTTCATTATCACACTTGCAGCTCTACTAAGTGTTGTGGCAATTGCATCTGTATTAAATTACGCCCCTGCTTTTGCCGGTAATAATGGTGTGTACAGATTTCAGCGTCGCTATTATCCTTACTCCCCAGTGTTTAAGCGTATTGCGACATTCCCAGTTTTTCGCAACACCGATGTGAATGAAGAAACCGTTGCCGAAATTGTTGCTGCTAGTAAAGACGGCAAAACTTTGGTATACACGGATTCAGAAACCAAAAAATTGTGCTTTGTCGATATTACAGATCCCAAGTACCCCGAACCCGGTGGTTGTCTGGATTTAGATGGTGAACCTACCTCCGTAGCGGTAAAAAATAAGTTTGCCTTAGTCGCGGAAAATACCTCCTCTAGTTTTACTGAGCCTAGCGGTAAGCTGGCTGTGGTGAATATGAGGACTCAAAATATCATCACAGAGCTGCCATTAGATGGACAACCCGACTCCATTGCCATTAGTCCAGATAATAGGTATGCTGCGATCGCAATTGAAAATGAACGAGACGAAGATTTGGGGAATGGCGAGCCACCACAAGCACCAACTGGTTCCCTAAATATTGTAGATTTGGTTGGTGGACCAAATAACTGGAGTGTGAGAAACGTTGATCTAAATGGCGCTTCTGCTTTATTTCCAGACGATGCCGAACCTGAATATGTGGATATCAATGACAGAAATATTGCTGTCATCACTTGTCAGGAAAACAATCATATCGTTTTGGTAGACTTACGGAGAGGACGTATCCTCAATGAATTTAGTGCTGGTACTGTGGATTTGACACAAATCGACACTGTAGAGAACAATTTAATCGAATTGAATAGTTCATTATCAGATGTACCACGGGAACCTGATGGTGTTACCTGGATTGGTAATAGATTGTTTGCTACCGCTGACGAAGGTGATTTAAATGGTGGTAGCCGTGGATTTACCATTTATAATACCCGTGGTGATGTAGTCTTTTCTTCTGGAAACTCAGTTGAACATACAGTAGTACGCCTAGGCCATTATCCAGAAGAACGCTCAGAAAACAAAGGTAATGAGCCAGAGAATGTCGAATATGGTGCTTATAGCCGGGGTAACTTCCTATTTGTCGGTTCAGAACGTTCTAGCGTTGTTCTGGTTTATCGACTCAACAGAAGATTTGGATTCAGGAGAAGGCCGCAGTTAGTACAGGTATTACCAACCGGAGTTGCACCTGAAGGGTTGTTGGCAATTCCTCAACGTAACCTATTCGTAGTTGCTGGCGAAAAAGACGATCGCGGTGATAAAATTCGTTCTACATTGACTATTTACAAGTTGGGTAGGAAAGCCAAGTATCCTCAGATTATATCAAGCGATCGCACCAATGGAACACCAATCCCCTGGGGAGCTTTATCCGGTTTAGCAGCTAGTCCCAGTGACAAGCGTACAGTATTCACCATCCACGACAGCTTTTATAACCAGAGTCGTATCTATGCAATGGATATTAGCAGAAAGCCTGCTGTAATTGACTCAGAAATCGTCCTCAAAGACAGTTCGGGTAGTACTGTGAATTTCGATTTAGAAGGCATTGCTGCCAGGAAAGATGGTGGTTTCTGGGTTGTTTCAGAAGGTTCAGGAGCAGCTGGTGATACAGATGCTGAACCTAACCTGTTGTTAAAGGTATCACCCAGAGGTAACATCCAAAAAGCAATCAAATTACCTGACTCAGTAAACGCCCGCCAAATTCGCTTTGGTTTTGAAGGTGTTGCTTCTGTTGGTAGTGGTAACAAGGAAGTGGTGTATGTTGCTTTTCAACGGGAATGGAAAGATGATCCCACAGGTTTTGTCCGTATTGGTTGTTATGAAACAGCCACTGGTAAATGGAAATTCTTCTACTATCCCCTTGATGAAGCTACATCACCCAATGGCGGTTGGGTAGGTTTATCAGAAATAACATACCTAGGGAATGATAATTTTGCCGTCATAGAACGGGATAACCAAGGCAACACTGATGCCAGGATTAAGCGTATTTACCAATTCTCCATCGCTGGTTTAACTCCTGTAGCAGATGATGGCTCCACCACACCCAATTTTCCCAAAGTTACAAAAACATTGGTGCGGGATCTCATGCCTGATTTAAAGGCTACCAAGGGTTTGGTATTGGAGAAAATCGAAGGCTTTGCAGTATTACCTAACGGCACTGCATTAGTAGTAAATGATAACGATGGTGTAGATGATTCCAACGGAGAAACACAATTGCTACGTTTAAAGCACTTGTTTTAACCTCCTTTGCGGAATTCCCCATCCGCCTTGCGGTGGGGAAGATGTCATGACCATTTATTCAAGAATAATTAACTATATGGTGTGCGAACATTAGATTGCACACCATTTTTTCAGTTTTCTGCTCTGTAAAGTCTAGAGTTGCCGGACATTACTGACTACTTCATAAGGAGCATGGGAGCGGTTATCCCTCAGTAGGCTTACACGGCTGAGCCGTCCGCGTTTTCAGATATTAAATTATTTGCGGATCTCTCGATCAGTGCTTGGTTTTTGCATATTCATCAAGAGATTATTCGCTAATGAATCAGGTTGATTTTAGCAAAAATTATGCAT
>JASJCJ010000262.1 GCA_030066045.1 Calothrix sp. MO_167.B12 | reverse complement strand
AAGGAGAGGGAGAGAGAGTCCGTGAATATCCACAAAATGTTAGGATTAGTGTAAAAATTTTCATGAATCCTGGCGTGCTTCCTTCCAATCCCTTTGTTGCTGGCGGGATGCTAGAAGATCCCCGGCTATTTGTTGGTCGTAAATACGAACTAAATGCACTCGTATCACGGATGACGGGCGCACAGCCTACCAGTATTAATATTTACGGTGACAAGCGCATTGGTAAGTCTTCCCTGCTGTATCATTTTGTCCAAACATGGGAGACGCGAGTAGCAGATTCTAGCCGTTATGTGGTGATTTATCTATCTTTACAAAGTGCATCATGTCAACGGGAAGAGGATTTTTATCTGGCTGTGGCGCAGGAGTTAATTAGTAGTTCTGCGGTGAGGAAAAAGCCAAGTTTAATTAATGCTCTACAAGTTAGTCCCCTGAATCGTCAGGCTTTTTCTGTGGCGATGGCGGAGTTTAAGAACCAAGGTTTATTACCTGTGATTTGCTTGGATGATTTTCAGGCTTTGTTTAAGCACCCCCAAGAATTTAATGATGGGTTTTACGATAATTTGCGTTCTTTGATGGATAACAATAAGTTGATGTTGGTGATAGCTTCCCGAAAAAAGGTAGATTGGTATGCCAAAAAGAATCAACTGACTTCTACTTTTTTCAATTTGGGTCATATTTTGAGGTTGGATGAATTGACACCAGAAGAAGCAAAGAAGTTAGCTCGTCTACCTCTGAACAATTCACAAAACAATCAAACTCCCACAAGAAAATCTATTTTTAGTAGATTGAACTTTGGTAGATTCCATCGTCAGCCACCTAATAATGTCACTAATACCCAAGTTACCGAATGGGGAACAGCAGAGCAGAATTTAACCCTCAAGTTGGGAGGGTGTCATCCTTTCTTGCTGCAAATAGCCGCTGGTTTGGTGTGGGAAGCACGTCAACAAGGACAAGATGATAGTTGGGTGAAACAACGTTTTGCGGAAGAATCAGAGCGTTTACCCCGTGCAAGAATGGGTTCCCGGAGGTGGTGGCGGGGTTTGCGATGGTTAGTTTGGGATTTACCTGTACGTATAGGGAAGATACCTAAGTTTATTGGTAATAGTTTGGATGATTGGAGTAACTGGATTGTAGGTATTGTTATTCTGAGTGTAATTATCCTGGCTGTGTTTGGTTTGGTTGCACCATCTGATGTAAAGGAGTGGTTGGTGAATTATGTCAAGCAGGCTCTTGGGGTGAAGGAATGACCTGAATGTGTAATCTATATACCACGAGGAAATTAATAATGCTACGGATCAATTAAATGAGGCTGCTCATGGGTTCCAACGTTCAAGGATGTCCTAACCTAATTTCGTAGTGCTATAAAACTGGCGTAGGTTGCGGAGGTTCCCTCCGTTGTAGTCAGTGGCGTTTAAGGAACGTATCCCAACTTTATTAAAGATGTGTTGGGTTGAGCGATAGGGAAACCCAACCTACCATTCTGATACCAATTCAAATAATGTTTGCGACACATATATTCTTCGTAAGGGCACGGCATCAGCAAGATAATTGTATACACCAAAATATCGTAGATGTTCCCTACCCATCTGTCGCATTCTTTATATTTCAAAATGGTATGACAACTGATAACTGATAACTGAAATGACCTACGTTACTGAATGTCTCCGCCTCCTCTACTGGATTTACTTTAAACCTTTTACCTTTGAACGCTGGTTACAGGATATTCATCCAGAGCTTAAAGCTGATACTAACCCCTTTTCCATGCAGGGGGAGTTTCGCAATAACCCCCGCTTGCATCGCTATGCTGGACAGGTTTGGTGGTTAACTGCTGTTACGCCGGTATTGGCTGTATTGCTGGTAGCACCACCATACACATTATTTAGTGGTGATTCCTTTAACTGGTTTCGTAGTGTTCAAGTTTGGTTGGGGTGGTTGATTGGTTTAACGGTGGCGCGTAGAGATAATCAAAGGCTGGAAAAATGGTTTACCAGATTTATATACATTTATCTTGCAATAGGCTTGATTTTTAATGCTAGTTCCCGTTTCGCACCAGAGACAATGCGATCACTTCTACAAGCCTTACCTTTTCTAACTAACCTGCTATCTAATTTAGGTCAAGTTTGGCTCTTGGTGTGGGGCATGGTGGTTGGCGTGGTGGTTGGCGTGGCGGTTGGCATGGCGTGGGGAGTGGGACTTGGCGTGGCGGTTGGCGTGGCGGTTGGCGTGACATTCGGCGTGACGACAGGCGTGGCACTCGGCGTGGCGGCAGGCGTGGCACTCGGCGTGACGGCAGGCGTGGCGGTTGGCATGGCGTGGGGAGTGGGGCTTGGCGTGGCGGCAGGCGTGGCACTCGGCGTGGCGGTTGGTGTGGCGTTCGGCGTGACAATAATTCTCGGAGTTTTGCGTGTTTACTTTTGGCTACCAGAACTGCTGTGGATGTTCATCCTGGGTTTTTTCAGCCTACAAACAAATCCTGCACCACTACTACGCTACTTACCCCCTCGCTTCGACGAACTAATCTACTTACCCTTACCTTTCATGGCTGAGATGATTGTGGAAGCTTATCAAAAAAACCCCGCAATTGCCCGCGAAACCATCAATTACCTCACCACTTCCACCAATCAACAGCAAGTTGCAGCCACAGCAATGGTTGATATTGCTATCAATCGCCTCAACAGTTGTCAAGCTCTCAGCGATATTGCCAATATTACAGAGGAACTAGCTTGGATTCCCTCACCGCCACCAAAGCAACTAGGCTCCCTACTCCCCCAGCTATTAGACATTAGCCAGGATGTACAAGCAGCAGTATCAGCCAGTTCCGTTAGTCGCAAATACGAATTACTCGCCCCTGCCATCACAGCATTACAAAATCTCGGCAATTCTCTTGCTTTTAGCAGAAATCCAGGGGTAGCCACTACTTTTGGTAGTATTATTAAAAGCTGGCTGGGGATCCTGGAAACTGCCCAACGTCATTTCGCAGAACAGGAACAATACTCCACAGAAATACCCCAAGTATACATTGCTGGTAATGCCCTCGACCCCAAAACCGCAAAAAATCGTTTTAAAGGACGGGTGGATTTATTTCGGGAAATCGAGACTTTCGCACTTGCGGAATCACCCCCGGTATTACTCCTGTACGGAGGACGCAGAACTGGGAAAACCTCTTCTTTAAAATATCTTCCCTACAAAGTCGGAGCAAATCTGATTCCCCTACTCGTGGATTTACAGGGTGCAGCTTCAGCCACAACCTTACCGGGATTAGCAGATAATTTGGTATCACAAATACTGGAAGCCTCACGGCGATTACCCCGGAAAATAGATTTACCTTACCCAGATTCGGAAACAACAGATCCATTTATTGCTTTGCAAAACTGGCTGGGACAAATAGAACGTAAGTTTCCCGGTAAGCGATTTCTCCTGTGCTTGGATGAATACGAGCGCCTGAGCGAAGTTGTGGAAACAACCAATAGCAAAGTTCCCCTCAACTTCCTCCGCAATATCTTACAACACCGCACCGCTTGGACTTTACTTTTCAGTGGCGCTCACCAATTATCAGAACTTCCCGATTATTGGAGTGACTATCTAATTAATACCCGTGCTTTACGGATGAGCTACCTGCAAGAGTTAGAAGCACGGGAGCTAATTGTCGAGCCAGTGGAGGGTTTCCGCCAGATTTACGAGCCGGAAGCTGTAGATGAGATTATCCGCCTCACCCACTGCCAGCCATATTTAGTACAGCTCATGTGTTACGAAGTAGTAGAATTACTGAACCGGGAAACTAGGGCAAATCGCCGGGATGCTGATACAGTAAGAGCTACTGCCCAGGATGTTGAGAATGTGATTCCCATCGTACTCGAACGAGGCGATCAATATTTCCGGGAACTATGGAGGAGTTTAACAGATAGCGATCGCAATTTACTCTGGCGCGTATCAGAAAATGAAGCACCCACATCTGCCGATAGTCGTATTGTCAGAAAATTAGTCCAGAAAGAAATTTTACTACAAGAGAGCGATCGCTGCTATTTTCAAGTGCCCTTAATCAAAAAATATTTAGAATACTTATATCTCACGGGGGAGGAAATATAAAAAAAACTAAGTTAATCTTTGTAGTGTCTTGTTGTGTTTTGACTAATTAGATACAGATAAAATTAAGGTTCTAAGCTATTTAGCAACCAAGCATATATACTTACTCTATTCAACCAGAAGCAGGTTAGGTTGTCTTGATTGGTGTAACACCCTGTTTCATAATATACAATAACTTAAGGATGCCAAAAACAATAAATGATTAAAAATCATAATTTATACAGCCTTAAGTATAAGTTAAGCTAAGTTTAAGACATATATTTTCATACAGAAATCCTTACTTTTCTCCGTTCTCCCATCTGAGTGAAAGATAAGCTCGTCAGCTAGTACTTGACCACATTAATTTTGCCTGGTTAACGGAGTGGGAGCCGGAAAGCTCCCTGCTTGGAAATAGGAAGCGAGACGCTCCCACTACAATTGTTTTACGCTTCAGAACCTACAATATGCCTTAACTTTAAGCCTTTTGTTGGGTTTTACTTCGTTCCACCCAACCTACAATATCTGAAACTCTTGATTTAAACCAAAACCACCTTGAGATTCGTAATTGTTGTAGGTTGGGTTAGCGATAGCGTAACCCAACGAAACCATTGCTATCGTTGGGTTTCATTCTTCAATCCAACCTACATGAAAACTCCAGATTTCAAGATGGATGGGGTTTATAAGAGTTTTACATTTATTCAGCAAGCCTTATTTATCTTCTCTCCCTCTGACTTGCGTACTTTGCGCCTAAAGCCCTACGGGCATGACTGAGTGCAAAGCACACGCTGCGCGTTAACGTAGTTCCTCTGTAAGAGGCACGCTAATGTGGTTTCTTCCTTATTACTTATTACTTATTACTTATAGCTGTAGCCATCTTGATTAGGACAGTATTGCTTGACTCAAGGACTCTCACCTGTCACCTGTCAACTGTCAACTGTCAACTGTCAACTGTCAACATCAAAAACGTCCTAACTTGACTGGCTATAGCTATACTTACTTTTTCTCTCTTACAAGTAATCATCTGCACGATAAAAACGGTAGAGCGTAAGCTCGCCCTACCGTTTTCTAATTTATTAATTTATGTTGGCATCAACAGGTGGGAGCCAATAGCTTCCTATTCAACTCCAGGGGTCAATAATTCTTTCTTTTCCCCTGCTGAACTCACCGTGATATTGTTATTCTCGTCCACATCTACGAAGGCTGTATCGCCATCTTGAATCCTACCGGAGAGAATTTCTTCTGCTAGGCTATCCTCCAGCAAGCGCATAATTGCTCGACGCAATGGTCTGGCACCGTAGCTGGGGTTGTAACCTTCCTGTAACAAACGCTCCTTGAAGCGCTCGCTCACTTCCAGAGAAATTCCTTTTTCGGTGAGACGACCAAATACTTCCTTGAGCATGATGTCGGCGATTTGTGTCACCTCTTCCTTGTTCAATTGACGGAAGACGATAATCTCATCTAAACGGTTGAGGAATTCAGGACGGAAGTAGTTTTTCAGTTCTTCGTTTACCAAGGACTTAATCCGGTTGTACTGGGATTCGCTTTGGTCTTCGGCGAACTCGAAACCAATACCACCACCACCTTTCTCAATCACCTTAGAACCAATATTGGAGGTCAAAATCAATAAGGTGTTCTTGAAGTCCACGGTGCGACCCTTGGCATCCGTTAACCTACCATCCTCTAAGATTTGCAGCAGCATATTAAACACATCGGGGTGTGCTTTTTCGATTTCGTCGAATAATACTACTGTGTAAGGACGGCGGCGTACAGCTTCTGTTAATTGACCGCCTTCGTTGTAGCCCACATAACCAGGAGGCGAACCAATCAACTTAGATACGGTGTGACGCTCCATGTATTCGGACATATCCAGGCGAATCATGGCTTCTTCAGAACCGAAGAAGTAAGAGGCTAATGCCTTGGTTAACTCAGTTTTACCAACCCCAGTCGGACCGGAGAAGATAAAGCTAGCAATGGGTCGGTTGGGGTTCTTCAAACCGACACGAGCGCGGCGAATCGCCCGGGAAACTGCCTTCACTGCGTCTTCCTGACCGATGAGTCGCTGGTGCAAGGTATCTTCCATGTGCAGCAGCTTTTCGGATTCGGATTCTGTGAGTTTATTCACAGGTACGCCAGTCCAGGAGGCGACGATGTGGGCAATGTCTTCTTCTGTCACCACTGGTTCATCACCATCGGTTTTAGAAGCATTAGACTTGCTTTGAGCGATCGCCCGAATTTCGGCTTTGATTTCCATTTCCCGATCGCGCAGTTCCCCGGCTTTATCAAAGTCTTGGGAACGCACCGCATCATCTTTTTCTTTTAAAATTTGACGCAGTTCCTTGTCTAATTCTTTGGCTGCCGGTGGCAGTTGGGAATTAATCAAACGCACGCGAGAACCGGCTTCATCAATTAAGTCAATTGCTTTATCCGGAAGATAACGGTCACTAATATAACGGTCTGATAACTTCGCCGCTGCTAATAAAGCTTCATCAGAAATTTTCAATTTGTGATGTTGCTCGTAGCGATCGCGCAGACCATATAAAATTTCTATGGTTTCATCTACAGATGGTTCACCCACCATTACTGGTTGGAAACGACGTTCTAGAGCTGCATCCCGCTCAATGTGTTTGCGGTATTCATCTAGGGTGGTAGCACCAATACATTGCAATTCACCCCTTGCCAAAGCTGGCTTGAGGATATTCGCTGCATCAATGGCACCTTCCGCCGCACCCGCACCAATTAAGGTGTGGACCTCGTCAATTACTAAAATTACATTTCCCGCCTGACGAATCTCATCCATGATCTTCTTCAGACGTTCTTCAAATTCACCCCTGTACTTGGTTCCTGCCACCAGTAAACCAATATCCAGGGTAACTACACGTTTTTCTTCTAAGATGTCCGGGACATCCTTATTAGAAATTCTTTGTGCTAAACCTTCTGCGATCGCTGTTTTACCAACCCCCGGTTCCCCAATCAGAACCGGATTATTTTTGGTACGGCGACCGAGAATTTGAATCACCCGTTCGATTTCCTTGGCGCGTCCCACCACTGGGTCAAGCTTACCGTCGGCTGCCAACTGGGTCAGATTAGAACCAAATTCATCCAATGTGGGGGTTTTATTACCGCGAGTTGAGCCACCAGTACTCACCTCCGCAGTTTCTCCCAACATCCGAATTACCTGGGTTCTCACCTTAGATAAATCAACACCCAAGTTTTCTAGCACCCTGGCTGCTACACCTTCTCCTTCTCGGATCAGACCCAACAGCAGATGCTCGGTGCCAATGTAATTGTGCCCCAGTTGGCGTGCCTCTTCCAAGGATAGCTCCAAAACTCGCTTTGCCCGTGGCGTAAACGGAATTTCCACGGCAACAAAGCCTGAGCCTCGACCTATGATTTTTTCGACCTCAATCCGAGCATCTTTGAGATTGACACCCATGGATTTCAGTACCTTAGCCGCCACTCCAGTACCTTCTCCAATTAGACCCAAGAGGATCTGTTCGGTACCTACGAAGTTGTGACCCAGGCGGCGTGCCTCTTCCTGGGCCAACATAATCACCTTAATGGCTTTTTCTGTGAAGCGTTCAAACATGGCATTTATCCCATCACCTGCGTCGTGCCGGTACGCTGATTTTAGCACAGGCAAATTGGAGTGATGCCAGTATAAACATACGGATATCCTCCAGAGCTTGCGCGGATACATGGGTATTATGTTAACTATTTGTTACTTTTTATGGCTCAGTGTACTGAGGGGATAGAGTTCAATATTTTTTTAGCATTGACTCAAACCTATAGAGGGCTGGATTTTCAGGTTTTGAGAGTTTATAGTAGCCAACCAAATAAATATATATACCATATAATCCATTTCATGTCAATGTTATTGCGAACATTATGATTTTTTTTTATATCTAAAGAAAATAAAAATATAAAATCAAATCATTGATCCCGAACCCTAGTAATTTAAAAGACGAATAAATTTCTTTACATAAAATTACAGAGATTGCCAAAAATCACATGAAGAGGAAATGAAGTGTAACTTACTTAACATTCTGGTGAATTTTTCAGTTGTTAGTTGTTAGTTGTTAGTTGTCAGTTGTCAGTTGTCAGTTGTCAGTTGTCAGTTGTCAGTTGTCAGTTGTCAGTTGTCAGTTGTCAGTTGTCAGTTGTCAGTTGTCAGTTGTCAGTTGTCAGTTGTTAGTTTACTCCTTCATCCCATCACCCCATCACCCCATCGCCCCATCACCCCATCACCCCATCGCCCCATCACCCCATCACCCCATCACCCCATCACCCCATCACTCCTGAAAATAACTGAGGCGATCGCAAATCATGTTATACCATTGGACTAAAGTTGTTTGAAATTGTGGTTGGTGTATGCCACTCAGCCATAAGATGAGAGCATCTTCACCATTATCTTGGTAGTAACCAGGTCGCTTTCCTGCTGTTTTGAAGCCAAATTTTTGATATAAAGAGATTGCTGCTGAGTTAGAAATTCTAACTTCGAGGGTGGCTCTTTCCAAGCCGCGTTCATAAGCAGCTTTGAGCAAAAAGTAAAGTAGAGCCTGTCCTAAACCTTGATGTTGATATTGAGGGTTAACAGCTAAGATTGTCACGTGTGCTTCTTCTAAAATTGACCAAAAGCAACCCATTGCCAATAATTTTCTGGGATACAAGGCGGAAAAAAGACCTAACAACTCACAATTGGGACTATCTAACTCTTTTTGGTAAGTTTCCAAATTCCAGAGTCCCCCAAAACAGGCTCGATCCAAAGCCAATACAGCATCTAGGTCTTCTGTTGTCAGTGGTTTTAATTTGATATTTAATGTATTCACACTTATTGGATAGGGTACAACCCCTTTGTAAACTGGGAATCGGGAGCAATTATTCAAGAAGGGCAGAGTCAGCAGAGTCAGCAAGGGTTTAAAATCCCTCCAGCCTCCAGCTCTCCCTGCCTCCTGCTTGATTCAATATGCCCATCATTTCAACAAGGACAAGTCTTTATAATTATGGTATCGACTCACCCCCCTGGGACTCAATATTCTGGTACTAAGTATTTACCAAAAGCAAACAATAACGACCCAAAGATTTCCCCCAATCAGCAACTTCTACCACTGACGGCCAAAGTTAATAGTAGAGACTGCCTGGAAATCGGCGGTTGTGATGTGACAACCCTGGTGGAACAATTTGGTTCCCCCTTGTATATCTTGGACGAAGAAACCCTGAGAACTGCTTGTCGTCAATATCGGGACACATTCAAGCAATATTACCCGGGGCAATCCCAAGTGCTTTATGCTTCCAAAGCTTGGAGTTGTGTGGCTGTTTGTGCGATCGCTGCATCTGAAGGTTTAGGAATTGATGTAGTATCTGGTGGGGAGCTATACACCGCACTCACAGCAGGGGTAAGCCCAGAACTAATTTATTTCCACGGTAATAATAAATCCCTGGCAGAATTAGTTTTAGCCCTAGAATCTGGTTGCACAATTGTAGTAGATAACTGGTATGAGTTAAAAACTTTGGTGAAATTAGCACAGGAGAAATCCTTAAGTGATATTCCCATTATGTTACGGCTGACACCAGGTATTGAATGCCATACCCATGAGTATATTCGCACAGGACATTTAGATAGTAAATTTGGCTTCGACCCCAATGATTTGGACCAGCTATTTACCTTTGTAAAACAGCAATCAGTACTGAATTGTGTCGGGTTACATGCCCATATTGGCTCTCAAATTTTTGAGCGTCAACCCCATCGAGACTTAGCTGGAGTAATGGTGCAGTGGCTGAGTAAAGCAGGTGAATATGGTTTATCTATCACCCAGTTGAACGTTGGCGGTGGCTTGGGAATTAAGTATACTGAATCTGACGATCCTCCCAGCATTGAAGAATGGGTAAAACCGATTTGTGAGGTAATACAAGAATCTTGTAGTGCAGCAAATTTACCCTTACCAAAATTACTCTGTGAACCGGGGCGATCGCTAATTGCCACATCTTGTGTTACAGCTTATACTATTGGTTCTTCTAAGTTAGTTCCTGATATTCGTACCTACGTGTCAGTAGATGGCGGTATGTCCGACAATCCCCGTCCCATTACTTACCAATCACTGTATTTATCAGTAGTTGCCAATCGGATGTCAGAACCCTTAACAGAAACTGTAGCTGTTGCTGGTAAACATTGTGAATCTGGGGATATTGTGATTAAACACGCACATTTACCAAAAACGGAACCAGGAGATATTTTAGTAGTCATAGGAACTGGTGCATATAATTACAGTATGGCATCTAACTACAATCGCCTGCCTCGACCAGCAGCAGTTATAGTGGCAAATGGTGAAGCCAATCTCATCTTGCAACGGGAAACCTATGAAGACTTGATTGGTAAAGACTGCTTACCAGAAAGACTCAAAATTTAGTCATAAAGTTATTGGTTATTGGTTAATAACTAATAACTAATAACTAAAATAACTAGTAGGTAATAATCAAAGAACTAAAGGCGAAAGCGTAAATCCAGATGTCATGGGGAATTGGTGGAAGCAATGGCTGATAACCTTGATGGGGTCGCAGTCCTTGCTGCTGAAGGCTCTGGATATTGTATTGGTACTGGCGCTCACTTATATGATGTTAATTTTGATCAACGAGCGCCGGACTCTGTGGATGGTAAGAGGATTTATTCTCTTAATGTTAGCCTCCGCACTCAGCGAACAGTGGAAACTAGATCTGCTCAAGTTTGTGCTTGATAAGTTAGTGGTTGGTTCTGCCGTAGCCATGGCTGTGGCTTTACAGGCGGAATTTCGCCGGTTTTTGGAACAATTAGGACGGGGTGAATTCCGACAACTATTTCAACCATCTCGTTTGGTAATTCCCAAATCCGATAATGTAATTGATGAAATTGTGGAGGCAGTTAAGGAACTTTCCAAAAATCGTATTGGAGCTTTATTGATTATTGAAACCTCTGGTACGGTTGACGAGCGAGATTTTTCGGTACCGGGAGTCAAGCTCAACGCAGAAGTTTCTAAAGAACTGCTGCAAACAATTTTTCAACCAAAAACTCTATTACACGATGGAGCAACATTAATTCGTGGATCACGGATAGCAGCATCGGGTATAATTTTACCGCTTTCAGGACGCACTGCTTCGCGTCAACTAGGAACACGCCATCGAGCTGCTATGGGAATCACTGAGCGAGTCGAAAATTGCATTTGTGTGGTTGTATCTGAAGAAACAGGTTCTATTTCTATAGCGGAAAGGGGAACCCTAAATAGACCACTGACAATCACGAAGCTGAAAGAGTCTTTAGAGGCTCGATTAGCTCCTGCTGTGGATCGGGAAGCTGTAGCACCTGGTTTATTCAGTTTGGGTCGTCAAATTCGTAGTCAGGTTCTAGCATTGCTATCACGTTTACTCGGTTTACCATCGACCGCTTCGCGAGATAAAAAATGACAGTACAACAACAAACTCAATTGCAATATTTACCCTCCGATTTAAAACTAGAACTGTTACCCAAGCACGTAGCAGTAATTATGGATGGCAATGGTCGATGGGCAAAACGTCAAGGATTACCCCGGATTATGGGTCATAAACGGGGAGTGGATGCCTTGAAGGATTTGCTCCGCTGTTGTAAAGATTGGGGAATTGAGGCATTAACAGCTTATGCCTTTTCTACGGAAAATTGGGGCAGACCACGGGAAGAAGTAGATTTTTTAATGACACTATTTCAACGGGTTTTGCGCCAAGAATTAAGGGAAATGGTGCAAGAGAACGTACAAATTAAATTTGTAGGTAATTTGAACGATCTGCCATCTGCTCTCCAAGCAGAAATTTCTCGTTCCATGGAAGAGACAAAAGATAATCGCAGTATCCGGTTTACAGTAGCAACAAATTATGGCGGTAGACAAGAAATTGTCCAAGCTTGCCGAGCGATCGCCCAAAAAGTAGAACAAGGTTTACTTAAAGCCGATGAAATTGACGAAGCAACTTTTGAGCGTCATTTATATACAGCTGGTACTTGTGACCCAGATTTGTTAATTCGTACCAGTGGAGAGGTGCGTCTATCAAATTTTCTCCTCTGGCAAATGGCTTATTCAGAAATTTACATTACTGATACCCTATGGCCAGATTTTGATCGCAGTGAGTTTCACCGTGCTTTATACACTTTCCAAAATCGGGAGCGTCGATTTGGCAAAGTCCTCTAAGAAGGAGTGAAGGAGGGAAGGAGGGAAGGAGGGAAGGAGGGAAAGAGTGAAGGAGGGAAGGAGGGAAGGAAAGTTGAGTGGAGTTTTCAGTTTTTCGGTTATTTATTCTCAAAGCTGTAGACGCTGCGCGTCTACACTCCCTCACTCCCTCACTCCCTCACTCCCTCACTCTCTCACTCCCTCACTCCCCCACTCCCCCACTCCCTCACTCCTCTTCTACGGTCCTGAGAAAACGGCTTGTTCTATATCCTGGCGAGTGAGGGAATATTTAAAGGCTCTTTGAATATCTTCTCCGTCTTTCCCCGCCTCAATATAGGTAACTACAATTTGTTCAATATCCAAGTAGAGTTCGGCCCTCCAAGAGTCTTTATTTAAATACCAATAATGTAGTTGTTTATTGTCTTGCTGACATCCTTGTTCTCTTAACCATTGCTCAATTTCTGGTAAAGGATGGCTGTATAAAGGCGTATCTGGAGAAGGAAGAGTCATAACTAAGTTAAAAGTCAAAAGTTAAAAGTTAAAAGAGCTGGAGAGAGGTGCCAATAGCCTAATGGCATGGTTGAGTCGCAAGGCAACACCCTTTCGCAAACCCTTAAGGCATATCTCTACATTGTTTTATATGTATCGCCATCAACCTGAAATGGTTCAAATGAACTAGGAAAATTACTTATTTGCTGTTGGACTGGGGTAGATGGTGCTAAATTAG
>JASJCJ010000261.1 GCA_030066045.1 Calothrix sp. MO_167.B12 | reverse complement strand
GAGGTTGCCGTCCTCGTTGTGTTGACTTACGTGCAGTCATGAGCGCCATATTTTATATTCTTTGTGCAGGTTGTGCATGGCGTATGTTGCCCCATGACTTCCCCAAATGGCAAACAGTGTACTATTACTTCCGAAAATGGCGCATGGATGGCACATGGGAACATATGAACCATAAACTTCAACAGTGGGTACGTGTCTTGGAAGATCGTGAACCGAACCCAAGTGCTGCAATTGTTGATTGTCAATCTGTAGAGAATGGAACAATGGTATCCCAAGCTGTTGGTTTTGACTCTGGGAAATTGGTCAAGGGACGTAAGCGACATTTACTTGTTGACACACTTGGATTGGTTCTAATGGTTGTAGTTACTTCGGCTTATGAATCCGACAGAGCAGGAGCGAAACAGTTATTTGCCCAAGCGAAGAATAGAATTAGCTCACGCCTAAATCGTCTGGTGTTGATTTGGGTTGATGCTGGGTATCAAGGTCAAGGATTCATGAAATGGGTGATGGACACCTATCATTGGATTTTGGAGGTTGTACGTCGTCCCACTGATACTAAAGGTTTTGTTCTTCTCCCTAGGCGTTGGGTTGTGGAGCGTAGTTTTGGTTGGTTTAATTGGTGTCGTAGATTGAGTAAAGACTACGAAATTTTACCCCAGACCCATGAAACATTTGTACAGGTAGCAATGATTCGGTTAATGCTTAGAAGACTAGCTTAATTGAATTGTTTAATACTTTCCAAACATCCTCTTAGAGGTTATTTAAAAAGTCATTTTATCTCACGCAGAGACGCAGAAACGCAGAGAAAATAAGGAGTTGAGAATTTCCATATCTTCAATTTCATCCCATTATTTAGCAACGCCCAAGGCAGATATTCAGATATAACCTATAGGATTACTATTTGATTTTTGAAAAATACGTAGTGGACAGACACGCCTAAAAATGTAGGTTGGGTTGAGCGATAGGGAAACCCAACAAAGCTTTACTGGTGTTGGGTTTCATTCTTCAACCCAACCTACACCTATTACACTATTTTAGCTGTGTCAATCCACTACAGATAGGTACAGGACTTACGCAATTGTCACAATCGGTGATTGGTGCGTGAGGTTACAAGTTCTGATTGCTACGTTCAAATATTCTCGCAGCATAACGCACCCTACATAAAAAATATACCAGTTGCATAAGTCCTAAGGTAATTTTATTCAAAAATTAAACCGGATTTCTATATTTTGCAATTATTGTGCTTACAAATCTTGAAAACAGAGGCTAAAGATTCTCAATTAAAATAAATCATAACTAAATAGCATCAAAAAGTTCTCCATCCTCAACTCAGATATCAATAGGGTTTGATGAAATTGTCGAGTTGATCAGAAAACTTCATGTAACGGCACAAATATATTGAAACTATATTTAAACCCTTGTTACATAAAGTTTTTGATTATTGTAGGAGAAACCCAAAAGATGAAATTCAACATTCAAAAGCTCTTAGGTGCGATCGCTGGTATAGCTCTAGTTACAACTAGTATAGCAAGTAGTATTGAACCTGCCCATGCTAGCTGGGTACGAAAGGTACGGAAGGTGGGTCGTAAGATGGAACGTAGTGTTAGCACTGAAGGGCGGCGAACTCGACGTAGTGTGTATCGAGGTGGTCGTAAGCTTGAGCGTAGTGTTGGTACTGAAGGGCGGCGAACTCGACGTAGTGTGTATCGAGGTGGTCGTCGCTTTGAGCGCAGTGTAGGCACTGAAGGAGGCCGAACTCGACGTCGCTTGTATCGACGTGGTCGTCGCCTTCGTCGCATTGGTCGCACTGAATTTAGGCGAGGTCGTCGCCTAATTCGGAGAAGGAGAGGACGTTGGTAAGAAGTTGGTTCTAGAGTACTGATTCAGTAACAAAGTGTGCCTACCATTAAATGGAAAAAATTACTCCTGAAATCCATCTTTTGGTTAGTGGCTGAAGTTTCACTCAATTGCCTGGGATTAGATACTCTCGCAGACTATAGTGAGTTCTTATTTGAACGACATAGAATTGTACTCAGCTGTTGACACATATCTTGCACCTTCTCAATAAGAGTAAGGTGGGCATTGGTGGGTTACGAAATAATAAGGGTTACAGGCGATAATTTTCGCAATAATTATGTGGTGCAAGATGTGAATTGATAATGAAATCCATAAGTCTCTGTAAAGGTGTAGTACTAAGCGTTTTGTGGAACCCGAAACCACAACACCCTACGATATTAACTTGATTGGCGAGTACAACATTGCTGGGGAAATGTGGAACGTTCTACCCCTATTCAAAAAATTGGGGATTCGCGTTTTGGCAAAAATTACCGGCGATGCCCGCTATCAAGAAGTGGCTTATGCTCACCGTGCCAAGCTGAACGTGATGATTTGCTCCAAAGCCCTGTTAAATATGGGCAGAAAGATGGAGGAAAAGTATGGAATTCCTTACATTGAAGAATCTTTCTATGGGGTTGAGGATGTAAATCGTTGCTTGCGTAATGTTGCTGAAAAATTAGGTGACATAGATTTACAGTGGCGTACTGAAAAATTAATCGCTGAAGAAACCGCTGCTCTAGATGTGGCATTAGCTCCATACCGCGATCGCCTGAAAGGTAAAAGAGTAGTTATCTATACTGGTGGTGTAAAGAGTTGGTCAATTGTTTCTGCTGCTAAGGACTTGGGTATGGAAGTTGTGGCTACCAGTACCAAGAAGAGTACAGAAGAGGATAAAGCTCGTATTAAGCAGTTATTGGGTAAAGATGGTATTACCTTAGAGAAAGGTAATCCGAAGGAAATTCTCCGAATTATTAGTGAGACTAACGCAGATATGCTTATTGCTGGTGGTCGTAACCAGTATACCGCCCTCAAAGCCAGAATTCCTTTCCTAGATATTAACCAAGAACGCCATCACCGCTACGCAGGCTATGCAGGGATGATAGAGATGGCGAAGGAATTGGATGAAGCCCTCTACAGTCCCGTATGGGAACAAATTCGTCAACCTTCTCCTTGGGGATGAGGGAAGCAGTAGGGGCGGGGTTTCCCCGCCCGGAGGGAAGGAGAGAAGGAGTGAAGGAGGGGAGGAGTGAAGGAGGGAAGGAGGGAAGGAGTGAAGGAGAAAAAATCCTAAATTTACATTAGGTATTTCTATAGCTGTAGACGCTGCGCGTCTACACTCCATCACTCTCTCACTCCATCACTCTCTCACTCTCTCACTCCCCCACTCTCTCACTCCCCCACTCTCTCACTCCCCCACTCTCCCACTCCCCCACTCTCCCACTCCCCCACTCCATCACTCCATCACTCTCTCACTCCCCCACTCTCTCACTCCATCACTCCCCCACTCCCCCACTCCCCCACTCCCCCATTCTTCCACTCTCCCACTCCCCCACTCCTCACCCATCAGTCTCTGAAGTAAAAACATGGCGATAGTCACGACTCCCAATAAAGCAGTTGTAGTAAATCCTCTCAAACAAAGCCAAGC
Source organism: Calothrix sp. MO_167.B12 (assembly GCA_030066045.1). Taxonomy (GTDB): domain Bacteria; phylum Cyanobacteriota; class Cyanobacteriia; order Cyanobacteriales; family Nostocaceae; genus Calothrix_A. Next base: position 9,472 of record JASJCJ010000261.1, on the reverse strand, counting down.
TTTAGGTGCAACTTTAGCCTTTTTAGGATTAAAAGGAACAATGCCTTTGTTGCATGGTTCTCAAGGTTGTACTGCTTTTGCTAAGGTAATTTTGGTACGTCATTTCCGGGAGGTAATTCCCCTTTCCACCACGGCAATGACGGAAGTGACAACTATTTTGGGTGGTGAGGATAATGTGGAAGAAGCAATCCTTACCCTAGTAGAAAAAGTCAAACCGGAAGTGATTGGTTTGTGTACCACTGGACTGACGGAAACTAGGGGGGATGATATGCAAGGTATCCTCAAAGATTTTCGCAAGCGACACCCAGAACTAAATGATTTACCTATCTTACTAGTCTCTGCACCGGATTTTAAGGGTGCGTTGCAAGATGGCTATGCAGCAGCAGTAGAGAGTATGGTGAGAGAACTCCCCCAAGCTGGAGATACTAAGCCACAACAAATTAATCTTTTGGTAGGTTCAGCGTTTACCCCTGGAGATGTTCAACATATTAAAGAGATTGTCTCTAGCTTTGGATTAGTACCTATTTGCGTGCCTGATTTGTCATTATCGATGGATGGACACCTAGATGATTCTTGGAGTCCCATTACTGTGGGTGGTACTACTGTAGAACAACTACAAAATGTGGGTAGTTCTGCTTTTACCCTAGCATTCGGTGAAAGTATGCGGGGTGCGGCGCAAATTTTGTCAGAACAGTGTGGTATTCCCTATGAGGTGTTTGGAGAACTTACAGGTTTAAAACCAGTAGATGAGTTTATTATGGCACTGTCTGATATTAGTGGTCATCCTGTTCCAGAAAGATACAACCGCGAGCGCCGACAGTTACAAGATGCCATGCTGGACAGTCACTTTTATTTTGGTCGGAAACAAATATCTCTGGCATTAGAACCAGATTTACTCTGGTCTACGGTTAATTTTCTCCAGTCTATGGGGGCAGAAATTCACACTGCTGTGACCACTACCCGTTCAGCCTTGTTAGAAAAATTACCAGTAGAAACCGTCACTATTGGTGACTTTGAAGACTTTGAAAAGTTAGCAGTGGGTTCTGATTTGTTAATTGGTAATTCCCATACCCATGCGATCGCAAAACGTTTACATATCCCTCTTTATCGCCACGGCTTCCCTATTTTTGACCGTTTAGGTAATGGTCAAGTTACTAGAGTTGGTTACCGAGGCACGATGCAAATGTTATTTGACATTGGTAACAAATTTTTAGATGTGGAGGAAGCAAAAGCTAAACATATTCATGGTGATTTGTAATTTATACTATCCCTTTCCGTTTTTAACAGTAAATTCTACAGTTATTCAGTATCATCACAACAATGAAAATTGCCTTCACTACCAGCGATAGAGTACATATAAATGCTCACTTTGGGTGGGCGAAAGAGATTGATGTTTATGAAGTCTCTCCAGAAGGGTATAAGTTTTTAGAAACCCTTAAGTTTGATGGAGACTTAAAACAAGATGGCAAGGATGATAAATTAGTGCCAAAACTTGATGCATTAAACGATTGTACGATTGTTTATGTATCAGCGATTGGTGGTATTGCCGCAGCACGTCTGATCAAAAAACGCGTCACTCCAGTCAAGGCAAAATCAGACAGTGATGAGATTATTACTATATTAAATAAATTAGTACAAACCCTTAAGGGCAATCCTCCCCCTTGGTTGCGGAAAGCTTTGAAAAAAGATCAGTCAAGTTTCTTAGAAGCAGAATTGGAGGATTAATTCTACAATGACCAACACAAATAGTGTCAATGATGCAGCTAAAAATAAAGCCGTAAGTTCACCTTTTCTGAAAGCGATCGTGCAACAAATTCGCGGTCAGGATGTTTATGGTGTTTATCGTAATTGGTCTGATGAATTAATTTTAAAGCCCTACGTAGTTAGCAAACAAAAAAAGCGGGAAATCTCTCTGGAAGGTGAGGTAGATCCAGTAACTGTAGGGCGGATTATGGCTTTTTATCGGGCTGTTGCAGCTTGTATTGAGCAGGAAACTGGTTTGCTATCACAAGTTGTAGTTGATTTAAGCCATGAAGGTTTTGGTTGGGCGTTAGTATTTTCTGGTCGATTATTACTAGCGAAAAAATCTCTACGTGATGCACATAGATTTGGCTTTGAATCTTTGGAAAAGGTTGCCGAAGAAGGTGAAAGTTTTGTACAAAAAGGCATCGATTTAGCTAAACGTTTTCCAGAAGTAGGAAAAATTTAAGTAAGGTGGGCAGTGCCCACCCTACTATAGAACTCCTATTTTATTTTTGAAAAAATACGTAGGGGAGCCAGCGCTGTTGGCGGGTTTCCCGACATAAGGCAACTGGCGTTGTGTTGTCGTGCAGCGCAACGCACCAAAGTTGAGATGATGCGTTACGCGCTTACGCTAACGCACTAAGAAGAGTTCGGAATTAGGAATTAGGAGTTTGGAATTAGGAATCACAAAATAAATATTCATGCTAGATAAAGGAGTTAATGAATAGTTTGTAATTTTTAATTCTTAATTCTTAATTCTACAACATACTTACCGAACCTCGGTATTATCCAGATTTACGTGTGGGTTAATCCAAAATCTAAAATCTAAAATCCAAAATTGTATGACTCAAACAGAGCAAACAAATATTGAAGAGCTAAAAACAAAAATTAAGCGACTGAATAGTAAAGCAGGTCAAATGAAAATGGATCTGCATGACTTGGCAGAGGGTTTACCAACAGATTATAAAACCCTGATGGATGTTGCCCAAGCAACATATGACATATATCAGCAGTTGGATGAATTAAAGCAACAACTGAAAAAGATGGAGCAGGGAAAATGACTTGGGATATAAATAAATTTCAACAACTTGTGGATGCAGAAGAGTATTTTGAATTCTTTCAACTGCCCTACGAGCAAGAAATTGTAAATGTTAATCGTCTACATATATTGAAAAAATTTTCCCAATATATTCAAGAAATTGATGAGAAATATTCTGACTTAAGTTTGTCAGATAAACTAACTCATTATCGTGATTCTTTAGAAAAGGCATATCAGGTTTTTATTGAATCAACACCTCACGAACAAAAGTTGTTCAAAGTATTTCATGACAAGCCGAAAAATGTAGTAACGCTGACAGAAATCAATTCTGATTAGGAGGTAAAAATTGGTTAACCTAACGCCTACCGAGTTAGAACGTTATCGTCGTCAAATCATGCTCCCCAATTTTGGTGAGCTAGCACAGAAGCGATTAAAGTCAGCGACGGTTCTAGTTACTGGTGTGGGAGGATTAGGGGGTACGGCCGCGCTCTACTTAGCGGTAGCAGGCGTTGGGCGACTTGTCCTAGCCCGAGGTGGCGATTTGCGACGTGATGATATGAATCGCCAAATTCTGATGACGGATGATTGGATCGGTAAACCAAGAGTTTTCAAAGCTAAGGAAACTCTAGAAGCTATCAATCCTGATGTCCAGATAGATGCAATTCATGACTACATCACTGCTGAAAATGTGGATTCCTTAGTACAGTCAGCCGATATGGCTTTAGACTGTGCCCACAATTTTGAGGAACGCAACTTATTAAATGAGGCTTGCGTGCGTTGGCGCAAGCCAATGGTAGAAGCAGCAATGGATGGGATGGAGGCTTACCTGACTACGATTATTCCGGGGGTTACTCCTTGCTTATCTTGCTTATTTCCAGAAAAGCCTGATTGGGATCGACGGGGTTTTTCTGTGTTGGGTGCAGTATCCGGGACATTGGCTTGTTTAACAGCAATGGAAGCAATCAAGCTAATTACTGGATTTAGTCAACCCCTGTTGTCACAACTGTTGACAATAGATCTGGAACGGATGGAATTTGCCAAACGCCGTTCTCACCGCGATCGCTCTTGTCCAGTTTGTGGTAATAACGCTCCCTGGCGATATTCCCAATCTGATTCGATGGAAGCAACTAGTAATTGCTCTCAATAATTCTTTTTCAGGTTAAGTTTCGGTTGTCTTGCTGTTGCTAGCGAACTGCTAATTATTTTTGCTTTTCCATCAACCATCACGGAACTTCCAACCTTTTCCTAAATATTCATCATCCCAAAGATTCAGGAGGTCGAATGACTGTTACTTTGACAGAAAAAGCAGAATTCCGTCTGCGAGCATTTCTAGCGAGTTCTGCTACCGATGCTAATGGCAACACTAAGGGTATCCGCATCTCTGTTAAAGATGGTGGTTGCAGTGGCTATGAGTATGGCATGGATATCACCAGTAAACCACAGCCAGATGATTTGGTGATTGAACAAGGTAAGGTGACACTTTATGTTGAGGCCAAAAGTGCCTCCTTACTAGAAGGAGTGGTAATTGATTTTGTTGATGGTGTGATGGATAGCGGCTTTAAATTTACCAATCCCAACGCTACTGATACCTGTGGTTGTGGCAAATCATTTAAAACTAGTGACTGTAATTCCCCAGGTGTTCCTTGCAACTAAGGTTAGTAGTGCAAGTATGAATTTACTAACCTAAAAGTTATTAACTTTATCCAACCTAACTCTATCCAGTTTGAGGAGAATCGGAAAATGGCAACTTATCAAGTTAGACTCATAAGTAAAAAAGAGAATCTGGACACCACCATTGAGGTAGATGAAGAAACTAACATCTTAGAAGCAGCAGAAGACCTAGGTATTGACTTACCCTCTTCTTGTCGCTCCGGTTCTTGCTCTAGTTGCGTTGGTAAGGTGACTGAGGGCGAAGTTGATCAATCTGACCAAAACTTTCTAGATGATGAGCAGGTAGAAAAAGGGTTTGCTCTACTTTGTGTTACCTATCCTCGCTCTAATTGCACAATTAAAACTCATCAAGAACCTTATCTCGTCTAAATTTTTTATTTCTGCCCTTAGCCAACAGTAATAAAGTCGTAACTGGTAATCGGTTACGACTTTTTTTTATTTAGCCCCTCACGAGAAAATCTCGTAACCAAGTATGAAAATGCTTTGTGACTAACTCCTCAAGGGCGCACGCAATGCGCCCCTACTGAGTGCTTCTGAAATATTTTCAAGTTAGCTCCTCACGAGAAAATCTCGCAACCAAGCATGAAAAGGCTTTGTGACTCACTTCTCAAGGGCGCACGCAATGCGCCCCTACTGGGTGCTTCTGAAATATTTTCAAGCTAGTCCACCACAAGAAAATCTCGCAACCAAGCATGAAAATAATTCCCTCACTCCTTCACTCCTTCACTCCTTCACTCCTTCACTCCTTCACTCCTTCACTCCTTCACTCCTTCCCTCCTACCCTTCGGGAAGCCGCTGTCGCGTCTACACTCCTTCCCTCCTTCACTCTCTAACTTTCAACAGCAACCATAACCTCAGTGGCTTTCATTACCGCGTAAACCTCTTTGCCTATGGTCAAATGCAAATTATCAGCTGAGGATTTTGTGATTACTGAGACTACTTCTATACCAGGAGCAATTTCTATTGTTACTTCTGTGCTTACTACTCCAGGAATAATTTTTTTGATCGTGCCTTTGAGATTGTTGCGAGCACTAATTTTCATGTGTGGTTGGGAGATTTAGTATTTTTAACATTCCAAATCTTATCAATATAGGATAATATTAAGGGTTTTCTTCAGGTTTTGTTCAGGTTTAACCAAATATTTTTTTCACCGATGCCACAATCAGCGAATAATCTAGATAAAAATCAAACTTGTAAACATAATTGGTCTGCCTATTACAAAGCAGTGAAAGGTCGCCCACCACGGGATACTTTACTAACAGCTTTGGCAAATTTTGATAGTGAAATTACTGATAATAATAGTTCCCTATTTGCAGTTGATTTGGGATGCGGAAAAGGGCGAGATACTGGGGAAATTTTGCGTCGTGGTTGGCGGGTGTTGGCAATTGATGGGGAACAAGAAGCAATTAACCTCTTGTTGAATAATCCGGAGATTAGTCACCAAGGTTTACAAACTTGTGTAATGCAATTTGAAAATTTAGTATTGCCTGAATCAGTAGATTTAATCAATGCCAGTTTTTCCCTACCTTTTTGTCCACCCGAATATTTCCCTGGGTTGTGGGGCATAATTCTTACATCTTTGCGTGTTGGAGGGCGTTTTTGCGGACAGTTATTTGGTAATAGGGACTCGTGGGCAATTGAGTCTTCTGTAAATTATCATACCCGCCAGCAGATAGAAGAATTGCTGCAACCCCTTGTGATTGAGATGTTAGAGGAAGAAGAACATCCCGGTAAGACTGCACTGGGGGAAGATAAACATTGGCATATTTTTCATATTGTGGCTCGGAAGAAATGAGTCAACCGCTGAGCGTCAGTCAAAAGTCAACCCCCCTCTTACTCCCCCCAAGGGGAGAAGTCAATCAATTTTAGATTTTGGATTTGAGATTTTAGATTGACCGAAGGCTTCTGCCTTAGTCAGGCAGTTATACCATTTCTTTGTGAGGCTGCGCTAAATTCCTGACTCTCCTCTTTCCTTCTTTCTTCGTGTACTTTGCGCCTTTGTGGTTAATAAATTCTTTAATTTGGCGCATCTTTATACAGAATTGGTATTAAGCTTATGGCAAAAGAATAATTTTCTCTTTTTCCCTAAGTAATTAGAGATCAGGCAGGATGATTTGATTTGAGTAAAACCAGTAGTTTAGGGCTTTTCTGATTAAGTAATGTTGGCTTATAAATGATGGTTTATAGATATTTATACGGAGAGAGTTTATACTTGCTTTAAGTAATTGATATCATAAATTGCCAGATACTTACTTATCCGTTTAACTACTGAGAGATTCAACAGGTTATAAATTGAATTAAGGTAATAAACCAGTTGATTTAATTTTTAAATTCATATAAGTATGCATCTGAAAAAATTATCTATAGCAGCTGCGATCGCACTAACTACAACTATCGGTACTATTAGTTTAAATCCTAGCGGAGCAGCAGCAGTTAATTTTACAGGAAAAATCAAGGTAGATTTTGATGAAAATGTTGGTGTTGGTGGTAATCCTTTTGCTCTTGATGAAAATGGCAACCCGAAAGGACCAAAACTAGACAACCTTTGGGCTGACTATGGCTTAAAAATGGATTCTAGTAAAAATGAATTATGGTTGTATAACAGCAATTGTATAGCCAGCAAAAACCCTGACAAAGCTGAATCTAGGAATAATTTTACCAAGAAATGTACTGGTGGTGATAGAGATTTAGCCACAGGAGAAGGTAAATATAAGAAGGGTGGCGAATGGTATGAATATAATTCAGATCCTCAAGGAAAAGTCCTTATTATTCAGGAAAATGATGGCGACCCAGATGATGCAATACATGGTACAATCACTTTTGATTTTACTGATGAGTTGGGAGTTGATTTCCATGAAATTGGTTTGCTAGATTTAGACGAACCTGAACACCCAAAATTTAAGTTCTATTTTGCAAATGGTACTGAGAGTGAGCTATTAAACTCTAATGATTCTGAGGTCGATGTCACTCTTTTAAGTACAAAATGGAATGGTGATCCACTCAAAAAAGATAACTCCCTGAGAAAATATAATTTCAATTTTAAGGATGTGAAAAAATTAGAAGTCACTTTGCCTGGAAGTGGTGCAGTTACTCACCTGAAATACACCAGAGTTCCTGAGCCTAGTTCTGCTTTAGGTTTATTAGTTGGTGCTTTCGGTATGGTTTCTTTCATCAAACGTAAAGCATCATAATATTATTTTAGATTTTGGATTGTATATTTTAGATTGGGAATTTACCTTTGCTAGTTAAAATTTACTTTTTGGAGTCCTAGTACCAACGATACCCATTAAGTTTTATAATCTTCATTGACAAATGGTGCGATCGCTCCCACAAATTCCACGGCGGATTCATAAGGTAAAACATTTCGGCCAGGAATTTTGACTCCTCTACTTTGTGGTAAACAGTTGAGGTAATCAGCTAAGCGTTCATCAGGGGTTTCCTGTTTACCTTCTTTACTAATACTTGACGCAGTTTCCCCCACTACTACCAATGTGGGTTGTTGAATAGATGCGATCGCGTTAGTATAATCCTGGCGCCAAAATCCCGCTAGAAAGGAAAATACTGCATGGCGACTAGCAGGATTTTCTGCACCTATACTTAAAGTATCTAACCATTCGCGATCGACATCATTACTATCAGCAAATAGTTGGCGGGTAGAGAAGGAAGATAAAAATTTCTCTGTACGGGCGTAGCGATAAAAAAGATTGCCTAAAAATGAATCAAAGAATAAATTCCATACTAATTTTTGCTGAGATTCTGGAGTTGATTTGGTGATTAAAGGAAAAGCTGGAGGACCACTTAATACCAGTCCAGATATTAAATTAGATTCTATTTTGACTAACTCAATTGCAACTGGAAATAAAGCACCCTGAACTACTAAAATTACAGGTGTTTGAACTACTGTTTGTAAGAAGTACTGTAATTGTTCTGCCCAATCCCTAGGGGTATAAGCTATATAAGGCATATCACTTGCACCACAGCCCAGTAAATCGGGATTGTAAATCATATTACGATTACCTTGGTGATACCATTCACCACAGAATCTCTGCCAAAATAGTCTTGACAAACCAACACCAATCGGGTGGATTAACATCAAAGGGATGCCTTGAGGATTATTATTTGGTTGAGCGACATCGTAGGCACAGCGATAATTTTTCCAAGTATAAAACTGGGTGGGCGATGCTGTTTTTTCTGGAGTAATCATAATCTTGCCAAGAATTTATATTAGAGATTAAAATTGGGAGTACGAGTCTTACAACCACGATTGAAGAAACCATCTAGTCCCCAAGCGGCACATTCAGCCGAGCGGGGGGTATTAGGCTGGGAAACCGTTGTATAGTCACAGGAAACATAACCATTCTTGTTAGTATCCACAGCCTGACATCTCAAACCATTCACATCTTGTTTGAGTACGGTGGCGACATAATCTCTCAATTGGTTTTCCGCAAAGCTTCTACCAAATATTGATTGTCCAATCGTTCGACCTGCGGTTACCAGGAAAGCACTGGAAGCAACAGCCAGAAAACCGACACAAAACAGAATCAAGAATAATTTAGTTTTATTCATAGGAAAATTTTTTCTTGGATAGATGTTATCAGGGTAATTATACCTATTGAATCAAGTAAGCCTTCTAATGTATTTAAACTAAACCAAATTCTTTTACTAAAAACAATAGACCAAGGGAAAATCGTAATGAATATAAACTGGTTTTGGCGTTTGAGTATGTTCTAACCTGTTTGTTAACTAGGTCACAATAAATCTAAGGCTCTGAGAGAGCATCCCAATTTTTATGCAATACCCACCGAAGGTTATCGCTACACGAACATTAGACGCGGAGCGGCTTCGGTGCAGGGTAGACACCTCCGTGAGCTATAAAACTCTCTTAGAGGATGTTTGAAAAGTATGTTTATTAACATTAAAACCTCCCAAACCTAACCCCCCTATCCCCCCTTCCCTACAAGAAAATGGGGGTTTCAAAGACTCTCTCTTACTAGGAGAGAGGTTTACCAGAGAGGTTTT